>JBFKDP010000369.1:0-4020 GCA_041619575.1 Litorivivens sp. | reverse complement strand
TCGACGTAGATGACGACTCACCTTCGCCTGCTCCGGTGCAGTATCTGGAAGACCATACCTCCAACCCTGCCCAGCTACTGGAAGCGGCTGATTGGGAAAGCGACTCCAACGAAAAGCTGGCGCTTGCCATGACTGAGCTGGACGAGCGTAGCCGTGATATTCTGCAGGCCCGTTGGCTCAATGAAGATTCCAAAGAAACCCTGCACGAACTGGCAGCGCGTTATGGCGTGTCGGCTGAGCGTATTCGTCAGCTTGAGCAGAATGCGATGAAGAAGCTGAAGGCAAGTCTGCTCGCCTGATTTACGCGAAATAAAGTTTCCGTGCACGGGTCGTGCTGTGTAGCTTACGTTGATTAGGGTTTTCGACTACAATTCCGCACTGTTTTTATACTCAGAGCGTAATTTAGACATGCCGAAGACCGCATTAATCACCGGAGTCACTGGACAAGACGGCTCCTATCTGGCTGAGTTGCTAATTGCTAAGGGCTACGAAGTCCATGGCATTAAGCGTAGGTCGGCATCGTTTAACACTGAGCGTGTGGACCATATTTTTCAAGATCCGCACGAAGACTCTCCCAATTTCATCTTGCATTATGGCGACCTGACGGACACATCGAACCTCACGCGTATTGTGCAAGAGGTTCAGCCGGATGAAATTTATAACCTGGGTGCGATGAGTCATGTGGCGGTGTCTTTTCAGGAGCCGGAATATACCGCCGATGTGGATGCCCTTGGCACCTTGCGTCTCCTGGAGGCCATTCGACTCTTGGGGCTGAGCGAAAAAACCCGTTTTTACCAGGCGTCTACTTCTGAGCTCTATGGCTTGGTGCAGGAAACGCCACAAAAAGAGTCAACGCCCTTTTATCCCCGCTCCCCCTATGCAGTTGCAAAGCTTTACGCCTACTGGATAACGGTCAACTACCGTGAGGCGTACGGTCTGTACGCTTGCAACGGCATACTCTTTAATCACGAATCGAGTCGTCGGGGTGAAACCTTCGTTACGCGTAAAATTACCCGCAGCCTCTGTAATATCGCCTATGGCCTAGAAAAATGCTTGTATCTGGGCAATATGGATGCGCTCAGGGACTGGGGGCATGCGAAAGATTACGTTGAAATGCAGTGGCTGATGCTGCAGCAGGAAGTGCCGGAAGATTTTGTTATCGCCACGGGAAAGCAGTACTCGGTTCGCCAGTTTGTCGAATTTACGGCCAAGCAGCTTGGCGTATCCATTGAATGGAGAGGGAGCGGTGTCGAAGAAGTTGGCGTGATCAGCCAGGTAGATAGCACTAAGGCCCCGTATATGAAGGTGGGCGATATCGTTGTTAAGGTTGACCCTCGATATTTTCGTCCAGCGGAAGTGGAAACCCTATTGGGAGATGCCTCTCTCGCAGCACGTAAATTAGGCTGGGTGCCTCAGATCACCGTGGAGGAAATGGTAGCTGAAATGGTTGATTACGACCTAGACCAAGCGAAGAGGCATTCGTTGCTCAAAAACAGCGGGTTTGGTGTCTCGATGCCAACAGAGCGGTGATGCCAACCAGATGAAAGTACTGTTAACCGGCGGTTCCGGTATGGTCGGCCGAAATATTTCTATGGCGATGCAGCAGCTAGATTGCGAAGTGCTCAGTCCGACTCGCGCAGAAGTTGATCTGTTGGATTATTCGGCGGTTAGTCGGTACGTTGGTGAGCATAAGCCTGACATGACGATCCACTGTGCTGGTCTGGTGGGTGGAATTCAGGCGAATATTTCCCGCCCCTACGATTTCTGCTTTGAAAACCTTCAGCTGGGTCTCAACCTTGTTCGCGCCAGCCACGAGAATGAGGTGCCCAAATTACTGAATCTGGGTAGCTCGTGTATGTATCCGCGCAATGCTGAAAATCCGCTGGCCGAAGATGTGATTCTTAGCGGAGAGCTGGAGCCCACCAATGAAGGCTACGCTATTGCAAAAGTCGCGACAGCGAAGCTTTGCGAATATTTGTCACAGCAGTATGGCTACGCCTATAAGACCTTGATCCCATGCAACTTATACGGCTATTGGGACAGCTTTTCGCCCGACAAGTCGCACATGATTCCTGCGGTTATCCGCAAGACGCATCAGGCGATGGCCAGTGGCGACAAGGCTGTTGAAATATGGGGTGATGGCAGTGCCCGAAGGGAGTTCATGTTCGCTGCGGATCTGGCCGATTTTATTCGTTACGCGCTGCCGCGATTTGACAGTCTGCCGCCCGTGCTGAATGTTGGAACCGGCAGGGACTATACGATTCTAGAGTACTATCAAGCTATTTCTGAGGTTGTGGGTTACCAAGGGAGCTTTGAGTTTGATTTGTCCAAGCCTGCCGGAATGAGGCAAAAAGTTGTGGATGTCTCTCGCTTGAATTCATTCGGTTGGTCTGCCCCAACCAGCTTAAAATCGGGAGTCGAACTGACATACCGCCACTTTTTGGAAGAGGTTCTTTAGTAAATGCTACCGCTAGCGACCACAACATGGGACGACGAAGAGATTGCGGCACTCCAGGAGGTTATAGCTTCCGGAATGTTCACAATGGGTGATCAGGTATCGCAGTTTGAATCCCGCTTTGCCAGCTACGTTGGTTCCCGCTACGCGGTCATGGTGAACTCCGGTTCGTCGGCAAACCTGCTCGGAGTTGCTGCAGTCTGCTACTTGAAAGACAGGGGGCTAAAGCCTGGCGATGAGGTGATTGTGCCTGCTGTGTCCTGGCCGACAACCTATTACCCTCTTCACCAGTATGGTTTGAAACTAAAGTTCATCGACATTGACAGGGCTACGCTCAATCTCGATCTTTCAGTGCTGGAAGGCGCCATCAGCAATAAAACACGTGCAATTTTTGCGGTTAATTTGCTTGGTAATGCTGTAGATTATCAGCGCTTGCATCAAATTGTGGCCGGTAGAGATATTTTACTCTTTGAAGACAACTGCGAGGCCTTGGGCGCGACATTAAACGGCAAGCAAGCGGGGACCTTTGGGCTTTTTGGTACTTACAGTTTTTTCTTCAGCCACCACATTTCGACGATGGAAGGTGGAATGGTCGTTACCGACGATGAGGAGCTTTATCACTGTCTGCTTTCAATGCGATCGCACGGGTGGACCCGCCATTTACCAAAAGATAATCTGATTTGTGAAAAAGGCGACGACCCCTTCTATGAGTCCTTTCGCTTTGTCTTGCCTGGCTACAATATACGCCCCATCGAAATGTCAGGAGCGCTGGGCTTGCGGCAGCTGGAAAAGTTGCCCTCGATCATTGAGGGCAGAAGAAAAAACGCCGAATATTTTGTTGAGCGATTCTCCAAGATAGCTCAGATCGGTATTCAACGAGAGATTGGTGAGAGTAGTTGGTTTGGGTTTGCGGTTGTTGCCAGCGGTGGTAAAAAGGTGCGTGATGCCTTGGTGCGCTCGCTTCACGCCATGAAGGTCGATTGCCGTCCGATTGTCGCAGGCAACTTCGTTAGAAACCCGGTTGTAGAGCATATGGATTACGAGGTTTTTGGGGCGCTAAGCAACAGTGATGAGGTCACTGATTGTGGCTTCTTTTTCGGAAATCACCACTTTGATATAACAGATCAGCTGAATGAGGTCGCGATCGAGCTAGAGCGGGTATTGGGAGAGTAGCTCGATCAAGCTTTAGAGCGTTTTTATGCCCCAGTAGCGTGCAGTAGGCCAACAGCGCCTTGTTTTAGGCTTGGTAGGAATGATGCAAGCACGTTAGTGCTTGCCCATTTCATTAAGTTGGCTGAGTGCGAAGGTTTGGAAGTAGCGAGAGGCTAAGCCTCCGCCGTTAAAGCCTTACTCTGCTCCTCAAACAATTCCCCAATCCCTTTCTCCGCCAAATCCAGCATGGCATTCAATTCGGCCCGCGCAAAGGGCGCTGCTTCTGCCGTACCCTGTACTTCAATAAAGCCGCCGTTGGAACCCATCACCACATTCATATCGGTTTCCGCTTTGGAGTCTTCCGGGTAGTCCAGATCCAGCACCGGGGTGCCTTTAAACACGCCAACGCTGAT
>JBFKDP010000368.1:0-4025 GCA_041619575.1 Litorivivens sp. | reverse complement strand
CACAAGGGGTGGACCGGGGGGCGCAGCCTGATGGAGGCGCTAATTCCTGCGGCTCAACGCTCCGGTGCGAAATATCTTGCCGCTGTAAACTGCGAGCGGCTGATTGTCGAAAGTGATGGCCGTGTGGCTGGCGTCAGCGTCACTCTAAAGGGCGAGACGCAACATATTCGAGCCAATAAAGGTCTGGTTCTGGCAGCAGGTGGCTTTATCCATAATCGTGAAATGCTTTCAACCTATGCACCTGAGCTGGCGCAGTGCTCAGTGCCCTGGGGCAATATGGGCGATCAGGGCATGGGTATCCGCATGGGTATGAGTGTTGGCGGCACAGCAGCACAAATGCATCATGGTTTTGCGATCATGCCCCTTTATTTGCCGGATCATGTACTCAGGGGCATTGTGGTCAACGAGCGTGGTCAGCGCTTTATCGGAGAAGATGTTTACCATGCTTTTCTTGGCCACGAAATTGCTTACCATCAGCGTGGTCGCGCCTGGCTGATTACTGACAAGGACAGTCAATACGGTTACGACGATTACCGGGTCAGTGAAGTGGCGCGAGCAGACAGCATTGGAATACTTGAGCGAATGCTCGATTTTCCTGTGGGCTCGCTCACGCAAAGTGTCGACTACTACAATCGCTTTGCAAGTCAGGGTCGCGACCCGCTTCTACACAAGGCGAGAGATTACCTTAGCCCTGTGAGCAAAGCGCCTTTTGTCGCCTACGATCTCAGTGTCGATAAGGCCTTTTTCCCCGCGCATACCTTCGGTGGCCTGCGAACCAATACCCGCAGTGAAGTACTCGATGCCTGGAACGCCCCCATCCCCGGTTTATATGCTGCGGGACGAACCACGGCAGGGCTGCCAGTGGCGCCTTATATCGCCAGTGGTATCTCGGTTGGCGATGGCAGTTTCTTTGGTCGCATTGCCGGTAAAAATGCTGCGGAGGGCAAGGAATGAAGCCGTGTTTGTTCGGATTGTTGTGCTACCTACTGGCACAGCCCCTGCTGGCCGAGATGCCCGCAGGAGATGCGCGACGTGGGCAATTGGTCTTCGGTCCCTGCCGCACCTGCCACTACCCGGAAAAAGTAGTCGGTCATAATAATGGCCCGAGCTTGTGGAATATTTTAAATATCCGGGTGGGGAGTAAGCCGGGATTTGAATACTACTCTGAGGCACTGAAAAAAGCAGATTTTGTCTGGACCCCCGCGTTGATGAATATCTGGCTGGCCGATCCGCAAAAATTTCTTCCCGGGAATATGATGATGAGTCTGGGCATGCCCGATGCGCAAGACCGCGCGGATGTGATTGAATACCTCAAGACATTCTCGGAATAAGCTGTAGTACATGAACGCTCACCTGCGCGCCGCAGCTTGGATGGCTGGCGCGATAGCCTCCTTTTCGGCCATGGCCATTGCCGCGCGTATTGTGCTGGGTGATTTAACGCCCCTACAGTTAATGTTCTATCGCAATATCATTGCCTCGGCAGTATTGCTGTGCTGTTTTCCCCTGATGGGGGTACACCGTCTAAAAGTCAGGCAGCCGGTGACGCAGGTGATTCGTCACGGTGTGCACTTTGCAGCCCAGTACGCCTGGTTTGTGGCCATCGCCCTGATTCCCCTGGCGCAGGTGTTTGCGCTGGAATTTACTGTGCCGATCTGGTCGCTGTTGTTTGCCGCAGTTTTGCTGGGCGAAAAGATCACTCCGCCACGCTTGATAGCCGTCGGCCTGGGCTTCCTGGGCGTACTGGTGATTGTCCGGCCCGGTGTCGCGGCGGTGGAATTCGGTACTGTGGTGATGCTCTTGGGGGCTATTGCCTTTGGGGTTGCCCATACGCTGACGCGCAAAATCACGCTAACGGATTCGCCGCTATCGGTGCTGGTTCTGATGAACTTTCTGCAATTGCCGATGGCGGCTATCGCATTTGTCTTTGACCCGATACTGCCGCCGGCCTGGCAGTGGCCGTGTTTGATAGCCATTGCCTTGGCCGCGCTGTCCGCTCACTACTGTCTTACCAAGGCCTTGTCGCTGGCACCGGCCAATGTCGTTATCCCCATGGATTTTTTGCGTCTACCCCTAATCGCTGTGCTGGCCTGGTGGATTTTTCAGGAGGCAGTCAGTCTGTGGGTTTTTGTCGGGGCAAGCCTGATGCTGATGGGCGTTTGGGTTAATCTGCGCTCATCAGAGCGAAAATCTGTCGGTTGAGACCTTGCTGGTAATAATTGGCGGTCAACTGTATTTAGAGCATTGCTGAGAGCAAGGTGGCGGTGCCCAGGAATGAAATAAATCCGGCCACATCAGTGACTGTAGTTAGAATGATTGATGAAGCAGTGGCAGGATCCTGGCCGATACGCACGAGTATCATGGGGACCAGTGCGCCTGCTAATCCGGCGGCAACCATTGAGCAAATCATGGCGATTGCGATAACCAAGGCTAAGCCCAGTGACTGGCTCCAGACAAAGACCCCCAGGCCGCAGGTACAAGCCAATACCAGCCCATCAATAAGGCCGACCTGCAATTCTTTGGCAAGTACTGTTTTCCAATGCAGAGCCGTAATTTCTTTCAATGCTAAACCGCGCATGGTAACCGCCAGTGCCTGAGAGCCCGCATTTCCCGACTGTCCGGCAACGACTGGCAGGAGAATAGCCAGCGCGGTGAACTGGGCAATGATTGATTCAAACATGCCCACGACTGCAGCCGCCAAAAAGGCGGTCAGTAAATTGATATGTAGCCAGGGTAGGCGCTTTTTGACAGCAAACAAGGCCGGAGACCGGGCTCGCTCATCTGCACTGGCACCGACCATGGTTTGGATATTGACCGTGGCCTCTTCTTCGGCAGCGTGAAACAGTGCTGCGTAGCGAATAACGCCAATCAGCTTGTCGTCATGGTCGACCACTGGAATCGAATCGGTGCGGTATTGGTCGAATGTGGCGACCAGCTCCTCCCTGTGGGAGGTCAGTTGCGCTGACCCTTCTGCAGGGTTGAGTAATTCAGAGATAGGTGCGTCGTCGTCAGAAAGCGCCAAGTCCTGAAGATCTACCCGACCCGCCAATCTGCCATTATCATCGACAACGTAGATTGACCTGGCGCGGCGGCGCTTGGAGTCTCGGACGCGCTGCAGTGCCTGGGATACTGTCATCGATGTTCTGAAGTGCCCGTGCAAGCGATCCATGTAATAGCCGGCAGTATCGTCGGGAAAGGTCAGCAGTTTTCGTATTTCGTTTGCAGTGCCTGCGGGTAGTGCGTTCAGCAGGCCTTCATTCTGATCCTCGTCGAGATTGCCCAGTAAGGTGAGGAGGGTGCCGGTTGCCAAGATTCCAATGACTTCCAGCTGCAAATTTTGTGATAGCGCTAAAAAAAGATCGCGTACCCTGGACGGGTCGAGCCGTTCGAAGAGAGCGGCGAGTCCTTGAGCAGAGACTCCGCTAACATCACAGGGTTCTGGATTTTCCTCGATAAAACGCGCGGCTTCCAGTGGAAAGCGGGAAAGGTAGTCGCTCTTGAGTGCGTTTGCGAGGCTCACTGTCGTTTTGCCCCTACCGTAATTTCCATGAGGTCTGCACAAATTTCAATGTAACCGGTCGCGACTTCCCCGATGAGTTCGCCCAGACCAGCTTCCGCTGTGCTGAAGTTGTCTCGCGCGCGTATGAGTTGAGCGTAAGTCAGTGCCCCCAGGAGGTGAGCCTTACTGTCGATAACGGGCAGTACACGATGGTCAGCCCACTGAGGAGCAGCTAAGGCAGAAGCAAAGGGCGACAGTCCGCTAAGTGGTTCCACGTTTTGCACGATGGCGGAAATCGGGTGACCGGCATTTTTTTCCTGCAACAGGGCTATCGGCGAAACCAAGCCTTGATACTCACCGAACTCGTTTACGGCGAAGATGGCTTGTGCGTTACCCAGATCACTGTTAGCGAGCATTTCACGGACGCTGCGGCAGTTTTTGTCTTGCTCCACGCGCAAAAAATCCGGGCTTGCGATTCCCGACAGCGTTTTCGACGAAGTGTGAAACAGGCGGTTAAGTTGCTGCAGAT
>JBFKDP010000367.1:0-4069 GCA_041619575.1 Litorivivens sp. | reverse complement strand
TCGGCTGCCTGTACCGAAGGAACTCGTGAGCGCCAGAGCTATATCTATGAGCGGTGTCGCAATTGTCTGAGAACGGAACAGGCTCCTACTATGTAAACCGGTCATGGTATTTCGTTTACATGAAATGAGGCCGAAATAACAATAAGCACAGAACGAGGGAAGGGAAGATGACAGATCGGAAAATACCCCGACAGCCTGACGGCGACTATTCGTTAGCCGCTATAAAAGCACGACGTCAGTTCATTGAAGCGGCTAGCGGCGCATCGCTCCCCCATACTTCAGCCTTCTCCTTTGACCCAGAAACTGTATCAGGAAATTGCGAGAACCTTCTCGGCACCTGCCAGCTGCCCATCGGTGTTGCCGGCCCTTTACGAATTAATGGCGAGCACGCGTCAGGGGATTTCTTCATCCCCTTGGCAACCACTGAAGGCACGCTTGTTGCGAGCTTCAACCGCGGTATGAAAGCAATCACTGCAAGCGGCGGCATTACCACTACGGTCTTCGACGACTATATGCAGCGCGCACCGGCATTCAAGTTCAGAAGCGCCCGCGATGTAAAGCAGTTTCTTCTTTGGATGGAAACACACATCGAGGAAATTAAACGCGAGGCAGAGTCAACCAGCTCTGTAGCCAAACTGGCGTTTATTCAGAAATGGTCAATTCACAATATCCTGTATATGCGCTGGAATTTCTCGACGGGCGACGCTGCGGGTCAAAATATGGTTTCCCGCGCAACCGACCATGCTTGCCGCTGGATACTCAGCAATTACCCCGGCGAGATCGTATTCTATGCCTTCAGTGGCGGCTTAGACACCGACAAGAAGCACTCACATATCAATAATTTTAGTAGTCGCGGAAAACGCGTTGTTGCGGAGCTTGTCCTTAAAAAAGAGGTTATGGCAACGCTACTTCGAACAGACGCAAAAACGATACAACGTCTGCGAGATATATCTCATCAAGGCAGCTTGCTCGCGGGTGCGTCCTATACAGGCGGACAATCTGCCAACGCGATAGCGTCATTTTTCATTGCGACCGGGCAAGATGAAGCCAATGTTGTTGAGTCCCATGCAGGGCAAACATTTACCGAGGTAATGGAGAATGGCGACCTCTACTGGTCGTGGACGCTGCCCTCAATCATTGTCGCTAGCTATGGCGGTGGCACCTCACTTGCCACTCAGCGGGAATGTTTAGAAATGATGGATTGCTTCGGTAAAGGCAAAGCAAAAAAGCTAGCGGAAATCGCCGCCTCTGTGGTCGCCGCTGGAGATATCTCTATCGCAAATGCAATTGCGGCGGGTGAATTTGTCAATGCTCACGAAACCTACGGACGGAACAGGTAGCGCTTTCATCTACCTGCTCTTCATTTAATTCACTACGATTTACAAAGGTAAAAAATAATGAATAACTTCAAACGCAGTATTCTGTCGTCCGCGATTGCAGTTAGCTGTGTCACTGCCTATGCCAATGATGCAAAACCGTTAGCCGTTGAGGAGGTCGTTGTCACGGCACAAAAGCGCAGCCAGAGCCTTCAGGACGTACCTATCGCCGTGCAGGCCGTGACTGCAGACACGATGCGCCAAAACGGTATCAGCACGTTGAGCGACATGTCATCAATATCGCCAGGGTTCAAGATCGCCGATACACAGAGCACCTTCAAGGTATCTGCACTTCGGGGAGTCAACAGTTACGGCTTCGGCTTCGGTGTGGAAGAAAGTATTCCGTTCTATCTCGATGGCATATACCTTGGCAACGGCTTTGAAATGCTCGGTGACTTGCTCGATATACGCCAAGTAGAAGTGTTGAAAGGCCCCCAAGGCACACTATTCGGCCGCAACGCGTCAGGCGGTGCCGTAAACGTTATTACCAATAAACCCAGCGATGAACTTGAGGCAGAGGTTAGCCTTGGCGTTGGCAACTATGGCCTGCTAACACGCCGCGCCCTCGTCAACGTTCCCATTATCGACAACACCCTAATGGTGCGAGGCGGCATTTCCACTCGTGACCGAGATGGCTGGCAGACAAATGTAATCACAGGCAAGAAAGATGGATCAGGCCAGGATCGCATGTCTGGCTTTGTACGCGCTCTATGGGTCGCCGCCGATAACCTGGAAGTAGAATATAGCCGCGACTGGTCTAAGCAAGATGACCACAGCGGTTACACCAGCGTCAATGCCATCAACCCCAGCTCTCCTATCTGGGCGGCGGTATGGTCCCAGGCTCATCCGGCAAGCTTCTACAATGAGAAAAACAACGACAATGCCAGTGGCAACGCCGGCTTTATCCTCCCCATCGGCGGTGGCCTCCCAGTAAGACCTGCGGCGGCGGCACCTGATATTGTTCAGAACCGGAAGATCACTGGCGACGCAGTGAAGCTAACCTGGGATATCAACTCGGACCTTACACTGACATCAATCAGCTCACTTAGGGAAGTGGACGCGCGTGTTGGCAGTGATCTCGACGGCAGTAACCTCGGGCTTGCAAACTCATGGAAGACCGGCAGCACGAAAGAGATCAACCAGGAGCTTCGCCTGAATGGCATGACCGAAAGCTTAGATTGGCTTGTCGGTTTTAACTACTACAAACAAGACCGTGAAGAGTGGAACACCACCTATCTAAGCTCCCTAATCGGCCTAAACCGCATCGGGCCTGCCGGTGCCGCAAACAACGTAACCGAGTCCAGTGGCGGCGATAACGAAACAGAAAGCTACTCACTGTTCTCTGATGCCACATGGCATGTAACAGAGGCCCTCAATCTTACTGCGGGGATTCGCTACTCCTACGACAAGAAGACCTTTGACTACGCCGACCCACAGAACACCAGCTACAACAATGGCGGCATTCTCTACCCAAACCATTCACAGCTTGCCGACCCATCGGTAAGTTCATGGGACGACAACTGGAGTAATGTTTCCGGACGTATCGGTGCCGACTACGCGCTTGACGAAAACATCCTGTTGTACGCGACCATTAGTCAGGGTTACAAGTCCGGTGGTTTCAACACCCGCCTGACCGTAGAAGGCGACCCGGTAAACGGCTTCACCACACCAGACTTCGCCACAGACCCGTTTGATGAAGAAACTAACATCAATTACGAAGTGGGTATTAAATCCGACCTGTTTGATCGACGGTTACGATTCAACTCATCTATCTTCATGTACGTCTACAAGGATTTGCAGACCCTACTCGCCGACGGCAATTCGCCAGTTGCACGTACTGTAAACGCTGCAGAAGTAACCGGAAAAGGCTGGGAAACTGAACTTACCTACCTGGCCACTGAGCGCCTGACTATCAGCGCCAACGTATTGGCTTTGAATGCCGAGTACACCGAAGACGTGCGCGACGCGCAGGGCCTGCTTCGTATAGAAGAGGGCACCTCACGCACATGGTCGCCCGAGCTCGCGGCAACACTCTCTTTGGATTACTCGGTAGAAATGGCTGACATGGGCGAGCTTCGAGCCAATATGACCTACACCTACCAGGATGAGCACTATCAGCGACCAACGCAGGTCACAGACCCCTATTCTGATAGCGACAACGAACAAGAAGCCTACGGCTTGCTGAATGCGCGTGTGTCCTACTACAGCCCCGAGCGGAAATGGGAAGTCGGTGTATGGGGTAAGAACCTATTGGATGAGAGCTACCGCAGCTATATCAGCGCATCGGTAAATGCAGTTGCCGGCGTATTGACTACCCAGCGCGGCGAGCCCACAACCTTTGGTGTAGAAGCGATCTATCACTTCTAATCCGCACCGCTATCGGCGACCGAAAAGGCTACTTGGCGACGTCACGTAGCCTTTTTTATGCTATCCGACTACATCAGCCAGCCGTCTGGCCGCCATCAATAGCGAACGCGACACCGGTAACAAAGCGCGCCTCCTGCGATGCCAGATAGGCCACGGCGGCGGCAATTTCCTCGGGCTGACTCATTTCCAACAGGGGGAACATACGCCCCATAAGCGCGGGGTCGGCCCCTTCCGGCATTTCAAATTTAGCACTCAGCGGCGTTTCCACCGCGCCGGGACAGACGGCATTCACGCGTACGCCCTTGCCCGAGAACTCCATTGCCAGC
>JBFKDP010000366.1:0-4082 GCA_041619575.1 Litorivivens sp. | reverse complement strand
CTCAAGCTTGGCTGGAACGCGCAGCTGGGAGAGCTGGTCGAGGCCGTCGTAGCGGCCCCTCCAGGTGAAACCTGCTAGAAAAGCGGCGCAGCAAGCGCTGCTCGCGACTTAATCCGGCAGATCAAATACCGAGGCAACCTTGTCTTCCTTGGCCTGGGGTTGGCTGATTGTGTCTGGCAGCACCTGAGCCTTTCGGCGCGGGGGTGGCGCGGGCACTGGTGGCTCCGGGCGAACGGGTGCGGGCGGTGTTTTGGCTTTCGAGGCAGGCGCGGCTTTGGCTTCGGCGCCTGGCTTGAGTGTTGCAGTAGGCTTGGCCGCTGTTGATGACTTGGGTGCAACAGTTTTTTCCGGAGCGGCGGGTTGTTTGGCCGCTGTTTTGGCTTTCGGCTTGGCTTTTGCCGGTGCTTTCGCAGCAGTTTTTGGAGCGGCTTTAGCTTTTGGGGCGGCTTTTCGCTTTGGGCTGACTTTGGCCTTTGTGGCTGTTGCAGCTTTGGGTTTCGCTGTGGGAATAGACTTGGCTGCCGCTTTTTCGGCGGCGAGCACGGCCTTCTCGGCAGCAATATCCTCTTTGAGTTGACGTTGTGTGTCTTTCGCCTCGGTTAGTGCCATTTGGGCCGCAGCGAGTGCCTTCTCCGCCTTTTTCAGGCTGGCAGCGGCATTTCGCTGTTGGGCAGGTGTTTTTGCCGCCCCCTGGCGTTGCTTGGCTGTTTTGACGGCATCTTGCTGCTTTTTGAGGCTGTTGGAGGCCTTTTCGACGGCGTTTGCCGCTTTTTTAAGCTGCTGCTCCTGCGTGTTGAACAGTTTTTCACGCAGTGCGGCGAGCTTTTGCTCCAGAGCGTCCACGCTGCTTGCCTTCTTATTATTGCTTGGCATGCTTCCTAACCTTTCGAAAATGTTTAAAAAAACATCAAATCCATTATACAAACTTGCGAAGGATTATCTATTGTCCAGCCCCTATATTGTGGCAGACTGTGCCCTTTCCTGTGCTGGGATACCGGCGCAAAATTTCTGTAAGAGTAGACGAGAAGGTACTGTAATGAAAAGAAAAGTCTTCGCCGTTATGACAATGGCCTCGGTTTTGGCCGCCTGTGACGGTGCAAAAGAGTCCGGCAACGTGGCTTTGGACTCGGAAATGCAAAAGGTCAGCTACAGCTTTGGCGTTGATCTGGGTAAGCGTATCGGCGAGAACATGGAACTTGATGTTGCGGCCTTTAGCGCGGGTGTGAGCGCTGGCATCGACGGTGGCGAAACAGCCCTGTCTGAAGAAGAGATGATGACCGTTCTGCAGAATTACCAGCAGCAAAAAATGGCAGAAATGCAGGCCGAGGCCGGTGAGCAGGCTGAAAAGAACAAACAGGAATCTGAAGCCTTCCTCGCCGAAAATACGGCAAAAGAAGGAGTTGTAACTCTGGAAAGCGGTCTGCAGTACAAAGTGCTGGAAGCGGGTGACGGTGAAAAGCCGGCTGCAGACGACGTTGTCGAGGTTCACTATCGCGGTACCTTGATCGACGGCACCGAGTTCGACAGCTCCTATGCCCGAGGTGAAAGCATCACCTTCCCAGTCAACGGTGTGATCGAAGGCTGGACCGAGGCTTTGCAATTAATGCCCGTTGGCAGCAAGTGGGAGCTTTATATCCCCTCTGATCTGGCCTATGGCCCGGGCGGCACACAAGGTGCGATTGGCCCCAATCAGGCGCTGATTTTCGAAGTGGAGCTACTGAGCCTTGCCGATCAATCCGGCGGTGAATAAGGCAGCTGGTAAGTAAGTACTGACTCGACGGATGCCCGGCTACCAGCCGGGCATTTTTTTGGTTTTACGTAGGGCCTAGCGCAGGAAGTGGAGCGCCAAGGGTATGAAAATGGCGCTATAGGTACCCGTCAAACACAAGGCCAGGCTGGAAAAGGCGCCGGCGACCGGGCTGCGCTCGAAGGCGCGAGCCGTGCCAATGGCATGTGCAGCCAAGCCCAGGCTGAATCCCCAGATCCGGTCATCGTCGATACGGCAGATTCGCATAATTAAATTGACGCTGATAATGCCCGCGACCCCTGTCAGTATCACGGCGCTGGCTGTAACCGTGGCCACACCGCCAATACTATCGGAAATGCCAAGCGCAATGGGCGTGGTCACCGATTTTGCTGCCAGCGACAGTAGTGTGGTTTCGCTGCCGCCCAGAAAGTAAGCGATCACTAATGCTGAGAGGCAGGCGAAGGCAGCTCCTGCAATAAGGGTGATGATAAGCACCCCGGCCATTTCGCGGATCAGGTGGAGCTGGCGATACAGGGGGATGGCCAGAGCCACAGTGGCCGGTCCCAGCCAGAAGGTCAGCCAGCTGGCATCGAGGGTAAACTCGCTGTAGTTAATGTCCGTTGCGGCCAGAACCGCTGCCACCAGGGTGGCGCCCGATATGGTGGGGTGAAGCAGTGGCTGGTGGCCGCTTCTGCGGTAGAGCAACAGGCTGAGCTGGTAGGCGCCCAGCACCAAGGTGATTGCGAAGAGAGGAGAGTGCAGCAGTTCGCCGAGGCGGGCGCTGTCAGCCATGCTTGCCCCCGCTGAGAAATTTCATCGTCAGTGCGCAGATAACCAGTGTCAGTACGGTGCCAGCGACGACCGCGCCGGCAAAGGCTGGCCATTGGTCAGCAAAGGAATCCCCGAGGAAAAAGACGCCTGCAGAGGGCACAATCAGCAGCAGCGGCAGCAGGCCAATCAGAAGACCACTGGCTTGCTCAAGGGGTTTTCCAACTCCACCGCAAACGATGAGGGCACTAAAAAGCAGTAGCAATCCAATGACTGCGCCAGGTATGGGCAATCCCAGCAGGGCTGCAATGGCTTCCCCCAGCAAGTGAAAGGCAAGCAGTACCATCACGCCAGACAATTTGATCATTTGCGCAGTGTCAGTAACGCGCTACAGCCGACTATCACAAACCAGATCAGCGACCACGTGGGCATGCTCAAGCCGGCAAAGGTCCACACCACCTCGGCGCAGTTGCCGTCACCCATCATCAGGGTGGTAAATGCCTCGGACACGGGCAGGGTATCGAGAATATATTCGAGGCTCGGACCGCAGGCGGGAACCTGGTCTTCCGGCAGGTGCTGTAACCAGACCTGGCGTCCGGCAACTCCCGCGCCGAGCGCGCTGGCAGTAACAATCAGTCCCGTGTAGACGCATCGTCCCAGCCGGGCCGGATTGTGGATGGCGGCAATCAGCGCACTAAGTCCCGCCACAACATAGAAAAAGCGTTGCGTCATGCACAGGGCGCAGGGCACAAGGTGTTGGAAATACTCGGTGTAAAGGGCGTAGGTCAGCAGGGCCGCGCAGGTGAAGGCGATGGCTGCGTAAACAGGGCGAGGATTGAGCGATAGAAGGGTGGGTGACATGGAGGAATCCGTATTGTTCATGGTTGTTCATTGCCAAGCTGGGTGAGCAGCTGCGGATAAAAGCGTAAAAAGCGCCTCTCTATGTCCGGAAAATGCTGCTCAAGTACAGTAGCGCTGCTTTCCAGCGGATTACTGCGGCTGAGGCGCTGGCCAATGCGGCTCAGCATATTGTCGACAGTTTGCCAGCGGCCCATATTGACCAGAACGTCGTAGCGCTCAAGCCGTTGGGCCTGTATGCGCGCGGGTGCCGGGAAATCCGCATCGTGCTGGCCAAGTGCAGCGTAAACTGACTGTGCAAAATCAGGCAAGCTTTCAGTGTGAAAGTTCCGCCAGTGTTTGACCAGGCAGTAGTCAAAACAGACATCGAGCATGATGCCGCCATAGCGGCGGTAATCTGGTGGCAGGCTGGCCAGCAGAGCGCCGACTTCAGGGTGACGGTCAGTGAGCGCATCGATGCGGCGATGCAGTGAAATACCGCGCTCCCAGTCCAGAGGCCACTCCTGCCGCAGCGGGCCTTTGACAAAATCGCCCAGCAGTGCGCCAATCAGCAGGCCATTCCCGTCAGAGCCCGGTTGTGTGCGGCTGGTGAGATGGAAATGGGCAAGGTAGTTCACAACTGGTCGTATTGGCCGTAGTAGGCGCCCAGATAGTGATCGAAATCTACCGTGTCGGCATTTTCTATGGCTTGTTGGTCTGCCAGCGATTG
>JBFKDP010000365.1:0-4088 GCA_041619575.1 Litorivivens sp. | reverse complement strand
TGCAGGAAATGTTTGGTCAGAAAGTCACGCCGTCAATTGCCGCAGGCCGGATGCCCCTGGTTTTGCACTTGCTTTCACCCGCGCGACGGCCTTTGCAAGTGACACAAAATCTGGAAAGCTTTTGGCGCAACGCCTATGGGGAAGTCAAACGTGAAATGAAGGGGCGCTATCCCAAGCACCCCTGGCCCGATGACCCTTTGACGGCCGCTCCGAAGCGCGGCACCAAAAAGCAGGGCGTTTAGCAACGCGTTTATCAACGAACAGCTACTTGACCTTGATTTCTGTCCACAAGCGGCTGATCAGCCGTCGCTCTTGTGATTTGCGGGCGCTGATGGTTTCCAGTGTGGCCAATTGTTCCGCACTGGGAAAAATGGCGTTTATCGCGAGAATCTCTTGGTCGATAAAGGCTTTTGCCGCCGCGTTGGGATTGCCCGTACCTACGATATTGCTCAGCTCGGCCGCGTTTTCCGGCGACATCATAAAGTTGATAAAGTTGTGAGCCAGCTCCGGGTTCCGCGCTTTCTTGGGCACGACCATATTGTCCAGCGCTAACACCGCGCCCTGACGCGGAAGCACAAAATTGATGCTGAAGTTTCGGCCTGATTCCGCTGCGTCAGCGCGGGCCTGAAACATATCGCTGGAATAGCCGTGCGCCACCCAGATATTGCCGACAGTAAGCTCCTTGATATAGCTGGAGGCATTGAAGGCGGCCCAATAAGGTTTGGCTTTGAGAATGACGGCTTGGGCCTCTTTCAGGTGCTGCTCATTGCTGTCGTTGACCGAGTAGCCCAGATATTTAAGAGCGGCAGCAAACAGCTCTTCGGAATCATCCATGACCGTGACCTTGCCCTTGATCTTGCTCAATACGGCGGGGTCAAAAATAATCGACCAGTCGTTCGGGTTCAGGCCTAGTTCTCGGACTTTGTTTTCGTTGTAGCCTATCAGAGTGGTAGTAAACGCATAGGGCAGTGAATAGACATTGCCTGGATCGTAGGCTTTGTTCATAAAGCCGGGAGCCATATTGCTCTGGTTGCCGAGCTTGCTTTTATCCAGCGGTGCCAGAAAATTTTGTTTGATCAAGGCTTCCACGGCATTTTGAGTGGGGATGACAACGTCATAATCGCCGCCCCCCGCGAGCAGCTTGGCCATCATCTCTTCCGTCGAAGAAAAATAGTCCTGTACCACTTTGCATTGGCACTGCTTTTCAAAGCGGGCGACCGTCTCGTCAGCGATATAGTCATTCCAATTGAACAGGTGCAACACATTGCCGGCAGCATTGGCTGCGGGCGTAAAGAGGCTTGCAACGGCAGTTAACAGTAAACAGCTCAGTCGTCTATTCACGATGGTCGTCCTACAAAAAGGTCAGTGTTAGCTTCTCAAGCTTTGTGGTGAGAAGCGGGACAGGGCGGTGATTAGCACCAGCGTCAACAGCATCAGCAGTGTCGACACGGCGTTTACTTCAGGTGTCACAGCGATTTTTACCATGGAGTAAATTTCCAGTGGCAGGGTGTTGCTGCCAACGCCTGCAGTAAAGAAGGTTACAACGAAATCGTCAATAGACAGGGTGAAGGCCATCATCATCCCGGCAATGATGCCCGGCAATAGCAGTGGCAGGGTGATCAGGCGAAAGCTCTGCCAAGGGCTAGCGCCCAGGTCACGGGCGGCTTCAAGCAGGCTGTCGTCCATGCCTGACATGCGTGATTGCACCGCAAGCGCAACAAAGCCGATGCTAAAGCTGACGTGGGCGAGGATAATGGATGTTGCCCCCAGAGTGACGTTAAAGAGCATAAACATCAGCAGCAGGCTGACACCGATCAGAATATCGGGCATGGCGACCGGACCAAGTACCAGCGCCGATAGCCATTTTTGCCGGAATCGGTGCATGGCAACTCCCGCCAGTGTGCCCAGCGTACCGGATAGGAGGGCGCTGACGGACGCAATGATCAGCGAGTTAAGGGCTGCTCTCAGCATATCGGCATTGTCCAACAGTTGGGTGTACCACTTTAAGGTAAAGCCCACCCATTCGGCGTTCAGGCGCGAATCGTTGAAGGAAAACAGCATCACGACCAGCAGCGGTATATAGAGAAAGAGGTAGACCAGCAGGGTCGCCGCGAGCAACCATTTATTCCCCTTGATGCCCGTATTGCCTGTGCTCATTTCAACACTCCTGGGGTACGCCCCAAGCGGCCGGCCATCAAGACCAGTAGCAGGGTGATGGCGGTGAGTACCAGTGAAAGCACGCTACCAAAAGGCCAGTCGCGCGCTTCAACAAATTGCTGTTTGATCACATTGCCAATCATGATGCCATTGGTGCCGCCGAGTAGGTCGGGGATGGCAAAGATACCCAGTGACGGAATAAAAACCAGCACCGCGCCAGCGTACAGGCCGGGAAGGCTGAGTGGCCATGTGATGAGCCAGAATCGTTGTGCGCGGCTTGCACCGAGGTCTTGGGCAGCATCCAGCAAGGCGCGGTCATGCTTTTCGAGGTTGGCGTAGAGCGGCAAGACCATAAACGGTAGATGCACATACACTAGGCACGTAATAACAGCGGTGCTGCTGAACATCAGGTTCAGCGGTTCCAGTCCGAGCAGGGCACCGAGTTGATTGATGACTTGGGTCAGGCCGCCTTGCGGGCTGAAGATAATCATCCACGCATAAATGCGCACTAGAAAATTACTCCAGAAAGGCAGGATGACCAACAGCAGCAAGAGATCCCGGTGTTTTTTGGGGCTGCGGGCAATCGTCAATGCAAGCGGGTAGGCCATTAATGCGCAGATGGCAGTTGTCAGCAGGGCAAAGCCCACGGACTTAAGCAGCAGGCTTAGGTAGATGGAGGATTCAAACAGGCGCTGCCAGTTCTCCAGTGTGAGCTCTATGGTGACCTTGCCATCTTCAAGAAAATACCACGGGGCAAGTCCGCCGTAGTCGCCGGGATAGCGAAAGGATGCAAACAGCATCATCAGGCTGGGCAGTGCGAAAAAAACCAGCAGATACACGGCTGGTGGCAGTGATATCAGGGATTTAGCCCAGCGGGAATGAAGTGGGCTCACGCTAACGCACCAGATGGCCGGCGGTTACCGGCCAGCAAATTTCCACTGGGTCGCCCGTGTCAAACATGCGCGCACGGCCCGGTGCATTGTTGGTCAGCAGCGCTTCAATTCTGACCGGCTTTGCCGTGGTTCCGACTTCGATAATATACACGGTCACATCGCCCAGATAGAGGGTGTCGTGCACTTCACCCTGAAAGTGAACCTCATCGGTGGCGGGTGCAACTTCACGGGCGAGACGAATTTTTTCCGGTCGCAGGGTCAATGCGCATTCATCACCCTCTGCAAAGTCAATTTCTGGGTTTTTGAGAACGTTTAGCTCGCCAAGACCATCTATGCGGATTCGGGTGTGGCTTGTATCTTGGCCTATAACCTGAGCGGGCAACAGGTTGCATTGGCCGATAAAATCCGCGACAAAGCGGTTGTCCGGGCAACTATAGAGCGTCGCCGGCTCGTCAACCTGGCTGATTTCACCATGATTCATGACCGCTATGCGATGTGAAAGTGCCAGAGCTTCCCCTTGGTCGTGGGTGACATAGACAAAGGTTATGCCGACGTCTTTCTGCAGGTTGATCAACTCAATCTGCATCTGTTCACGAAGCTTGGCATCCAAGGCGGACAGGGGCTCGTCCAGCAACAGCAGCCGAGGTCGGTTGACCAGTGCCCGGGCAATAGCTATACGCTGACGCTGGCCACCTGAAAGCTCCTCTGGAAAGTGACGGGCCTTGTCGGGCAGGCGCACATCTTCCAGAACCTTGCTGACGCGCTGAGCTATTTCCGCCTTCCTGAGGCCAGCCATTTTTAGCGGAAAGGCTATGTTGTCAGCCACGCTGAGGTGCGGAAACAGGGCGTAACTCTGAAAGACCGTGTGTACCGGGCGTTTTTCGGGAGGCAGAGCTAGCAGTGATTTACCGTCCAGTAAAATGTCTCCACTGTCGGGGCTGTCAAAGCCGGCAATGGCGCGTAGCAGTGTGGTTTTACCGCAGCCAGAGGGGCCAAGCAGGGTAAAAAACTCACCCGCTTCTACCTGAAGGCTGACGC
>JBFKDP010000364.1:0-4093 GCA_041619575.1 Litorivivens sp. | reverse complement strand
GGGTTCCACTCCACACGCAATGCAAGAGTTTTCCCATTCTTCCGCGGTTACTACGTGCGCTTGTGCAGAGTGGGTGATACCCTCTCTTGAATACAAGAAATGAGAAGTCTCGAGACTAATCAAAGTGTATGGCAGGCTTAGCTCCTTTATTGGGTATAAAGTGGGGTTTCAGTTGTCAATAAAAATACAAATAGCAGTAAAAACAAATACATAGAGTAATGTGGGCGGCATGATGTAAGCAGTCCCAGCTTATGCTTCCGAAAGCCCCGCCTTGCGCGGGGCTTTTTTTTAACCCCGTATTACCGCCCGTCATTGATTCGCTGCTCTGGCTATGCAGCTGGGTGCACGATGATCCTGTTGAAACCTTCAGCTATCACGAGGAACGCAGCGACGCGGTGATCTCGTGACGCTGCTCCCGCACTATCCGAGATTGGTTTGCTCGGCTCGGTATCTATTCGCAATGACATCCAAACGTTTCGTTATAACCGTTGCTTATCAAATTCCGCTATCCTTCCCAAAAAACCTGAGAGCTTCGCGTGAACCTGTACGATATTTCTAACTTGCAACTTGCCTACGCTTTCGTGCCGGCCCTGTTGGCGTTGACTATTTTTTATTGCTGGCGCACCGGCGCGGGGAATGCATCCTATGCCGTGGGGCGTATGTTGCTTCAGCTCTTGCTGATCGGCTATGCCTTGACTTATATCTTTGAAACAGAAAACCCCGGTGTGGTATTGGCTGTGCTGAGCATTATGCTGGTGGCGGCGGCGTGGATTTCCTTGAATTCAATTGGCGAAAAACGGCGCGACTGGCTCCTGAAGGCAGTGCTCGCCATCGGTGTCGTTGGTTTAGCTGTGCTGGTACTGGTCACCCAGGCGGTCGTGGCGGTTGAGCCCTGGTATGCGCCGAACTATGTCATTCCGCTGGCTGGAATGATTTTCGCGAATACTATGAATGCGGTTAGTCTTTCTGCGGAGCGATTTCAGTCTGAATGCGCTGAGGGGCTGGACTACGAAGCCGCGCGACGAAAGGCCTTCACGGCGGCCATGATTCCAGTGGTCAATACGCTTTTTGCGGTGGGGCTGGTATCCCTGCCGGGGATGATGACCGGGCAGATTTTGTCGGGCGTTTCACCGCTAATAGCGGCGCGTTACCAGATTGTGGTTATGAGCATGCTATTTGGTGCCGCAGGCCTTTCGACGGCCTGGTTTCTCATCATGCTGAAGCCCAAAACCGCTCGCTGAGCTATGGTAGTATCGCTTTCTTTGACTTGGGAAGTTCAATGAGTATTCGACCCCGCCGCTCAGTTTTGTATATGCCCGGCTCCAACGCACGCGCACTGGAAAAAGCGCGATCGCTTGCTGCTGACTGTTTGATTCTGGATCTTGAGGACGCTGTAGCGCCTGATCAGAAAGCTGCGGCCAGAGATCAGGTGCTCGCGGCAGTCAACGCCGGCGGGTATGGCGATCGTGAATTGGTGGTGCGGGTTAACGGCTTTGATACGGCCTGGGGCCGGGACGATATTGTCGCCTTTGCCAATGCCCCTATTGCGGCACTGTGTTTACCCAAGGTGGAATCAGCCAGCGAAGTGAATGCCGTCGTGCAGTTGCTCAAGCAGGAGGCTTCAACGCTAAAGTTGTGGCTGATGGCAGAAACACCGCGCGGCATTTTGAACATCGATGGCATTTGCGGTGCGCACGCGCGTGTCGAAGTCCTTGTTATGGGTACCTCAGATTTGGCCAAGGAGTTGCGGGTGCCACATCGACCAGATCGCCTTGGCTTGCAGACCTCTTTGCAGCTCTGTGTGCTGGCGGCCCGTGCTCACGGGCTGGATATTCTCGATGGAGTCTATCTTGATATTAACGATGCCACGGGCTATCAGGCTGCCTGTGAGCAGGGTGTGGCTCTGGGGTTTGACGGTAAAACCCTGATCCATCCCAGTCAGATCGACGCTGCCAATGAGGCATTTGCGCCTTCAGCCGAAGTGGTCGAGCGCGCAGGCCGCATTCTTGAAGCCTGGCAGCAAGCTGAGGCCGAAGGCAAGGCGGTAGCTGTGGTGGATGGCAAGCTGGTTGAAATCCTGCATGTGGACGAGGCCAAAAGACACCTGGCGATCGCGGACGCGATTGGCATGACAGCTTAAGCCTGAGGCTTAAAGCTGGACACGTGGCGGGGAGGCGCAAAGACTCTATTCGTGCCTCCTGTCAGTCCTCGTGCAAAGTCTTCAGTAGCACCACCGGAATCCTGCGATCGTATTCACTCTGTGCGGTATGCCAATAGTGGACAATACGCGGGTTGATGTTTGCCATTGCGTCCCAGTATTGCAGCCGCTCTTCTTCGCTGATTTCAGTAGCGCGCACGCGCCGGGTTTCTCGTTTGAACTGAATATCAAATTCGGGGTGGGCTCGCATATTGTGCCACCAGGCAGGCATTTTGGGTCCGCCATTGTTGGAGGCCAGCACCAGCAGCCCCTCCGGATGGGGGTAGCAGGCAACTGGTATGCTGCGCACTTTGCCGGATTTTGCGCCGATGGTATGCATCATCACCATGGGTATGCCCATCAGATTGCCGCCGATGCGCCCCCCGGTGGCTGTATAGATGGTGCGGTGTAAACGCGTGACCCATTGCCAGTCTGCCATGGTGCCGCTTCCTTGTTGTTATTGGGTGAATAGTTCCAGCAAGCGTTTGTCGACCCAGCTGTCGAGTCGGTAATTGCTGACATAGCCGCAGTGGCCGCCGTGGGGCGTAGACTCGATGGTGAGGTTAGGGGTTTTGGCGAGATTGGGCAAATCCTCGGCGCCGCATATAGGGTCATCCTGAGCCGCGATAATGTGGCTGGGTACCTGCAGGTTGGCGAGCGCGTCGCCTATAATGGCATAACCAAGCAAGTAGGTTTCTGCGTCGGCAAACTGGGTAAAGCGGGGCACAAAATAGTGGTTCATCTCGCGCAGGCTCTTTAGTCCAAGCAGTTCTTTTTCGTAACCGAGCTCCGGGAAATGCTCCAATTTTTTGCGGAGCGAACGTTTCCATTTACGCACAAAATATTTTTCGTATAGCCACCAGCCGCTGTTTAAGGCTTCCATTGTATTTACTGGGTTCAGAACGGGGCAGACGGCGACAACCTGATTCAGACTGATGCCAGTTTCAGCGGCCTTGGCAGCCACTCGCAGGCTGAAATTGCCGCCCAGGGAAAAACCCGCGAGGTAATTCGTGTTGTGGGGAAATCTCTGCTGAATCCAGTGAATAGCTTCCAGTACGTCGCTCAGCCTGGTTGAGTTGAATAGCTCCTTATTGAGATGGTGGCTGGGCCCGTGATCGCGAAGATTCAGGCGAAAAACATCGTAGCCGGCGAGAAACAGAGCACTGCCGGCGGAAAGCATGTAAGTGGACTTGGAGCAGCCTTCCCAGCCGTGTATTAATATCACCAGCCCTCGGCTTTCGCCTTCAGTTTTTGCGTATTCACCGATCAGGCGAGTACCGTCCCGGCACTCTATCAGGACTTCTTCACTGGCATTTTCCAGCAATCGGGCGCGACTGCCGATGCGCAAGCGGCGTAGTCGGGTGGAAGCTAGAATAGACTGAACATGTGGGTTTCTCAGCAGTCCGGGTGGTTGAAACGTTGTCATAGTCGTGCAGTATCGTTAAGAACCAGCCGCCTACCTTAGCCTAGTCCAAGCAGAGTAGGAAAGGGGGTATGGCTTGATTTGAGCTGTGCAATTGCCCAGAATTGCGCGGTTTTATTGCGTTTATATAACAAAATAACGGGGCTACTTTCATGGTGATGGAGAAATACGGCAAGGGAGCGCAGTGGCTTGCACTGACTTTGGCAACTACGGCGACTCACACGGCATTTGCACAAACCGCCAGAAGCACTCAATTGGAAGAGGTTGTGGTGACCGCGCAAAAGCGTGAAGAATCTCTACAGGATACGCCAATTTCACTGGCGGCATTTTCGGGTGATCAACTGGAGCAGTTCGGTATCAGCAGTCTTGGAGATATCACTGCGCGTGCGCCTAATGTCGATATTACTCCCTTCCCCAACAGCCGTAGCTCACTGGTTATTTTTATGCGTGGGGTCGGCAATAACGACAGTCAG
>JBFKDP010000363.1:0-4132 GCA_041619575.1 Litorivivens sp. | reverse complement strand
GTCTGAGGTAGGAGAGGCGGGCTACAGTGACATGGTGGAACGCGTTAAGGAGTACACCCTCGCTGGCGATGTTATGCAAGTGGTGCCCTCCCAGCGGCTGTCCACGCCTTTCCACGCCGAGCCCATTAATCTCTATCGTGCGCTCCGGCGTTTGAATCCGTCGCCTTACATGTTTTATCTGGATCTCGGTGACTTTCATATTGTCGGATCGAGCCCGGAAATATTGGCGAGGGTTGAAGGGGACGAAATTACCCTGCGGCCCATCGCTGGAACCCGTCGCCGTGGTCATACGGAAGAGGAAGACCGGGCGATGGAAGCTGAATTGCTGGCCGACCCCAAAGAAATTGCCGAGCACCTGATGTTGATTGATCTGGGGCGCAATGATGTCGGTCGTGTTGCAGAAACCGGCTCGGTGGTAGTGACTGACCAGATGGTGGTGGAACGCTATTCTCATGTCATGCACATCGTCTCCAATGTGACGGGGCGTTTAAAGGCAGGGATGTCAGCCATGGACGTGCTGCGTGCCAGCCTGCCTGCGGGAACGCTGAGCGGAGCGCCGAAGGTACGGGCGATGGAAATCATTGATGAGCTCGAGCCCGTCAAGCGCGGCGTATACGGCGGCGCGGTGGGTTACTTGGGCTTTAATGGCAATATGGATACAGCCATTGCTATTCGTACGGCGGTCATCAAGAACAAGCGCTTATATGTACAGGCCGGCGGCGGCATTGTGGCTGACTCGGTGCCGCGACTGGAATGGAAGGAGACTATGAACAAGGCCAGAGCCATGTTTCGGGCTGCGGCCATGGTGGATGGTGTTGCCGGCGACAACAATGCAGAAGGAGGGCGTTGAGATGCTGTTGATGATCGACAATTACGACTCCTTTACCTATAACATTGTTCAGTATCTCGGTGAATTGAAAGCGGATGTGAAGGTGATCCGCAATGATGAGCTGAATGTGGAAGAGATACGTGCGCTGGCGCCAGAGCGGTTGGTGATTTCACCTGGCCCTTGTACGCCCAACGAAGCCGGCGTGTCGATGGCTGTGATAGAAGCCTTCGCAGGTGAAATTCCGATACTGGGTATTTGCCTGGGCCATCAGAGTATTGGTCAGGTTTTTGGGGGCAAAATTGTGCGTGCCCGTCAGGTGATGCACGGTAAAACATCTCCAATTCATCACCGTGCCGAGGGTGTTTTCGCTGAGCTACCCAGTCCTTTAACCGCGACGCGCTATCACTCTCTGGTTATCGACAAAGACAGCTTGCCAGATTGCCTGGAAATGACCGCGTGGACCCAGACCGACGATGGCAGCGTCGATGAAATCATGGGCGTGCGCCACAAAACGCTGGATGTCGAGGGCGTGCAATTTCACCCGGAGTCGATCTTGAGTGAGCACGGCCATGCCATGCTCGCCAATTTTTTGACTCGTTGAAGCCTCTACTTTGAGGAAATGATTATGGATATAAAAACGGCACTTGGGCGCGCTGTCCAACACTTGAGTCTTAATACCCACGAGATGAGCGCGGTAATGCGTGACATCATGACCGGGCAGTGCACCGATGCGCAAATTGGCGCATTTCTGATTGCCTTGCGCATGAAAAGTGAAAGCCTAGACGAGATTGAAGGTGCCGCACGGGTCATGCGAGAGCTGGCGACGCCGGTTGATATCACAGGCCTTGAGCACGTCGTCGACATTGTGGGTACAGGTGGCGACGGCGCGAATCTGTTTAATGTGTCTTCGGCCAGTAGTTTTGTGGTTGCGGCAGCAGGGGCTCATGTGGCCAAGCATGGTAACCGCTCGGTTTCATCGAAAAGTGGTAGTGCCGATTTGCTGGAAACAGCGGGCATCAAGCTTGAGTTGAATGCCGAGCAGGTAGCGCGTTGTATTCGTGAAGTGGGTGTTGGTTTTATGTTTGCGGTCAATCACCACAGCGCGATGAAACATGCCATTGGCCCGCGCAAGGAAATTGGCCAGCGCACCCTGTTCAATATTCTGGGTCCGCTCACGAACCCCGCAGGTGTGACTCGTCTGTTGATGGGCGTCTTTAATGCTGAGCTTTGCCGACCATTAGCGGAGGTCCTCCAGCGTTTAGGTGCTGAGCATGTCATGGTGGTGCATTCTAAAGACGGGCTGGACGAGATCAGTCTGGCTGCTCCTACATTTGTGGCGGAGCTCAAAGACGGGCAGATTCGTGAGTACAGTCTAAATCCCGAGGATGCCGGGGTAACGAGCCGCAGTCTGGTCGGCCTCGATGTTAGCGATAGCGACTCGTCCTTGGCGCTGATCCGAGATGCCTTGTCCAAACGCAGCACAGAGGCCGCTGAAAAAGCTGCAGATATGATAGCTCTGAATGCTGGCGCGGCTCTATATCTAGCCGGTGTGAGTAACTCAATCCAGCAGGGTGTGGCGCTGGCCCAGGATGTGATTGCCAGTGGTCAGGCCTTGGAAAAAATGCGCGAGTTGGCCAGCTTTACCCAGGAGCTTGTTTAGGCATGTCGACTCCCACCATTTTGAAAAAGATATTGACGCGTAAGGCTGAAGAAGTTGCCGAGCGACAGCAGCAATGCAGTGAAGCCGCTCTGCGTGAAAAACTTGCAGTGGCAGGTGCTCCACGTGGCTTTGTCAGCGCAATAGAGGCGGCTTTGGGCGAGGGGCGTTCAGCGGTTATCGCAGAAATCAAAAAGGCGTCGCCATCGAAGGGCGTGATTCGCGAGCACTTTGACCCTGCGGCCATAGCTGCCAGTTACGAAAAGGGCGGAGCGGCCTGTTTGTCGGTACTGACCGATATTGATTTCTTTCAGGGTGCCGATGCCTACCTGCAGGCAGCTCGTGCGGCCTGTGCACTGCCGGTCATTCGCAAAGACTTTATCGTCGATCCTTATCAGGTTATTGAAGCGCGGGTGATCGGCGCTGATTGCATCCTGCTGATTGTCGCTGCACTGGACGACGCTCAGCTAGTTAACCTTTATGAGCTGGCGGTGAGTCTGGGTATGGATGTGCTGATAGAGGTGCATGACGAACAAGAGCTATTGCGCGCCTTGCCTCTGGGCGCGAAATTGGTCGGTATCAACAACCGCAATCTGCACAGCTTTGATACAACTCTCGACAGCACCTATCGCTTGCTGGACAAAATTGGCGATGAGCGCATTGTGGTCACCGAAAGTGGCATACACACACAGGCAGATGTCGCGGCCATGCGCGAGCACGGCGTCAATGCCTTTTTGGTCGGGGAAGCCTTTATGCGGGCCGATGAGCCGGGAACGAAACTGGCGGAGTTGTTTCGTATTTGAGGTCGGACGTCAGGCGCCAAAGGTCTGACATCCGACAGATCTGTCAGCGTGTCCCAAACACTACCATTGTTTTACCCTTAACTGACACCAGTCCCTGTTCTTCCAGAGTCTTCAAGACACGCCCGACCATTTCCCGGGAGCACCCCACAATCCGTCCGATCTCCTGGCGGGTGATCTTGATTTGCATGCCGTCCGGGTGAGTCATGGCATCGGGCTGATTACATAAATCGAGCAGTGTGCGGGCAACCCGTCCGGTAACATCGAGGAAGGCTAGGTCGCCAACTTTACGGGTAGTCTGGCGCAGGCGCTTTGCCATTTGCGTACCGAGCGCAAAAAGAATCTCCGGATATTGCTCACGCAATTCCTGGAATTTGCTGTAGCTAATTTCCGCCACTTCACATTCAGTCTTGGTCTTGACCCAGGCGCTGCGGGTTTCTTCAGTATCAAAGACCCCCATTTCGCCAAAAAAATCGCCCTTGTTGAGGTAAGCAACGATCATTTCGCGACCTTCGTCGTCTTCAATCAGAACGGTGACGGAACCCTCTATAATGAAATACAGCGCATCGCTGTCGTCACCGGCATAGATAATGGTGCTCTTGGCTGGGTAGCGACGGCGTCGGCAATGACTGAGAAAACCATCGATATTTGGAATCTCGGGCTTTGGAGCACTGATCACAGTTGTTATCCCTCAATATTGATTCTTATAAAGCCTGTCTGCGCCGTATTATGCCGTGGGAACCTGCCATTGGCGACCCCTGAGACGAAGCGGAGTGCATATGGTAGCATTCGCCTCTTCAATCTATGAGGTCAGGAAGGCGCAATGGAAGTCAGCGTAAAGTGGGT
>JBFKDP010000362.1:0-4146 GCA_041619575.1 Litorivivens sp. | reverse complement strand
GTCGGTGTGGAGCTCATGTAATCGAAGGAGCTGAGCAGCTCGTAAAACTCAATGGCGCGGGTGTCTTTGTCTTCTTCGGCAATAGCCAGACCCATCGCAACGCGCATAAAGAAAATCTGCGGCAGCTCGATGCGTACGTCATTGCTGTGAATAAAGTAGCGGTCGTACAGGGTCTGCAAACCGAGGTAGTTGAACTTGTAGTCGTTCTCGGGCTTGAGGGCCATGCCCAGGCGTACCAGGTCGTAGCTTTTCAGGTCGGGCGACAGCAGTTCCAGCTCAACGCCTTTTTCAATGTAGGCGGGCAGGGCTTTGGCGTAGTACTCGGCCATGTCGTGCTGGGTCGCGGACTCGGCCACACCGAGAAAGCTCAGCGCTTCGGCACGCAGTTTGTCCAGCAGCAGGCGGGCGGTTACGTAGCTGTAGTTGTGTTCTTTTTCGACCAGTGAGCGGGCGGCAATCACCAGTGAAGTGTTGACCTCGTGCATGGCCACGCCGTCGTACAGGCCTTTGAGCACTTCGTGCAGAACGGCTTCGGTGCTGACGTCGCTCAGGCCTTCACAGGCTTCTTCCACGATAAATTCCAGCCGGCCGATATCCAGCGGTGCGCTGCTGCCGTCGTCGAGGGTCACTCGAATGCTGGGGTGGGCCTTTTCCTGGGGCTGGGCTTTTTTGCGTTCTTCGGCGCGGGCAGCGCGGTAGATTACGTAGTCGCGGGCTACCTTGTGCTCGCCACTGCGCATCAGAGCCAGTTCAACCTGATCCTGAATAACTTCAATGTGGATCGTGCCGCCGGAGGGCATGCGGCGTTTAAAGGTTGCGGTAACCTGATCCGTCAGTTTGGCAACGGTTTCATGAATGCGCGATGAAGCAGCCGCTGTGCCACCTTCCACGGCCAGAAAGGCCTTGGTGATGGCGATAGTGATTTTGTCATCAGTGTAAGGAACAACCGTACCGTTGCGCTTGATGACGCGCAGTTGGCCGGGCGCGGTGGCCTGAATTTCGGCGGTTGAGGGGGCATTGGCAGGCTGGGCTGGGCTGCTTTGCTGGCTTTCGACGTGGGTTTGCATGTGCTCTCCGGACATTTTTAGCTCATTGAGGACGAAAAATCGCCTTCGCTATATCTGGTGTCTGATGGTGTATCGACTACTACATAAAGTGTTGCCGCCGATACGAGTGTTTTTGCTGCCGTATCCGATTGATTGTCTGCACCAATCTTCGGGGAAAACTAAGTAATCGTCGTCGAATTCATTGCGAATTGAAGCGATCTTATTTTTTTGACCCCTTGACTGGCTGCCTTCCATCCCTGTGGCTATGCAGTCAAGAGCACAAGATAGTGCGGTTTCGTGTTGGGTGCAAGCACTAAATATTGGGTATGGGTGTGGATAAGGTGTGGGTAATTCCTAGGCTGGGTAGGCACTAACCCTGAGTGCCGCATGAACACTGAATTTCGCTAAAACAGCGTCAACATGCAGGGTTTTTGGCTCTTCAGATTGTATTTTTATAAAAGCGCTTGAGCTTAGACGATTTGTTTCTTTGGCGAGCTTTTAGCTCTGGTGGCTGAAGGCAATCAGGTGTTCGACGTCAGCTTCAATGCTGATGGTCTCGCCCAGCTGAAAATCCCGGTGACTGGGCAGTAGGGCTTCTACCGCGCTGCCGGTGGGCAGGGCCAGGGTGTAGAGCGTGGCGCCGCCAGAGAACACCTTTTTCTGCACAACGGCGTCAATGCCGTCAAAGTCGCTAAGGGTAATGTCGTCCGGGCGCAGTAGCACCTCAACTGGCGAGTCCACCTGCCAGGGGTAGGCGCGGTTGCCGTAGAGGTCACCCAGTTCCGTTTTAACGCTGCTGGGGCCGGTCACCACGCCGGGCAGAAAACAGCCCTGACCGACAAAATCTGCTACCAGTCGGTTGTTCGGCTCGTGATAAAGGTTAAAGGGCGTGTCCCACTGTTGCAGGGCGCCGTGGTACAGCAGACCGATATGGTCGCTGAAGGCAAAGGCCTCGTCCTGATCGTGGGTGACCAGAATAGCGCTGATGCCGTAATCCTTGAGAATGTCGCGGACTTCCAGGCTCAGGCTTTTGCGCAGCTCGGCGTCCAGATTGGAAAAAGGTTCGTCGAGCAGCAACAGTTTGGGGGCGGGTGCCAAGGCTCTGGCCAGTGCGACCCGTTGCTGTTGGCCACCGGAAAGTTCGTGAGGGTAGCGGTTTTCAACGCCTTGCAGTCGCACCAGATCCAGCAGGCCGCTGACGATTTTTTTCTGCTGTGCCGCGGGCGTTTTGCGAAAACCAAAGCAGATATTTTCCAGCACGGTCATGTGTGGAAACAGGGCGTAGTCCTGAAAGACCATGCCGACTTCACGTTGTTCGGGGGGGAGTGAAAAGCCTGGCTGACTGAGCAGTTTGTCGCCGAGGCGAATCTCGCCCTGGCTCAGTGACTGGAAGCCGGCGATCGCGCGCAGCGCAGTGGTTTTACCGCAGCCACTGGGGCCGAGCAAACAGCAGATGTCGCCCTCGTTGACATGGAAGCTGATGTCTTCGATGACGGATTCGCCGTCGTATTGGCATTGGATGTTGTTGACTTGGAGCATGGGGGTTTAATGCCTAGCGGTGGAGCGAGTGAGGGTTGGTCGAGGTAGAGGGTGGTCGGACGTCGGACGTCTGACCACTAGATCAGTGGCCTCGAACATCGAATTACGCCCGAGCCTCTAACAAGAGAAACTCCATCAAAGCCTTCTGTGCGTGCAGCCGGTTCTCTGCTTCATCCCAGATAACGGAATCCGGATTGTCCATCAGGCCGGCGGAGATTTCTTCGCCGCGGTGGGCGGGCAGGCAATGCATGTACAGCGCATCGCTTTTGGCTAATGCCATCAGTTCTTCGTTGACCTGGAAACCCGCGAACTGGCGGCGGCGCTGGGCTTTTTCTTTTTCCTGACCCATGGAGGCCCACACGTCGGTGACGAGCAGGTCGGCATCGCGGGCGGCTTTGGCGGGCAGGGTGGTCAGCTTGACGCGATCCTTGGCGGAGTCCAGCAAGTCTTTGCGCGGTTCAAAGCCGCGCGGACAGGCGATAGCCAATTCGAAGTCGAACTGTATGGCGGCATTAATGTAGGACTGGCACATATTATTGCCGTCACCAATCCAGGCCACACGCTTGCCCTGGATACTGCCGCGATGCTCGATATAGGTTTGCATATCGGCGAGTAGCTGGCAGGGATGAAAGTCGTCGGTCAGGGCATTGATCACCGGTACCGACGAATTCGCAGCAAAGGTTTCAATAATTTCGTGGCCGAAGGTGCGCATCATGATGATGTCGACCATGGACGACATGACCTTCGCGCTGTCTTCGATGGGTTCTCCGCGTCCGAGTTGGGTGTGTTCGGGCGCGAGGAAGATGGCGTGGCCACCCATTTGCGCAATGCCGGCTTCAAAGGAGATGCGGGTACGGGTCGAGGATTTCTCAAACACCATGCCAAGCACGTGGTTGTGAAACTGCGGGGTCTCTGTGCGTGCTTTTCGCTGCGCCTTCATTTCAATGGCGCGTGCAATCAGTTGCTGCAACTCCGCCGGCGTGCAATCCATTAAACTCAGAAAATGCCGGATTGTCATGTGGGTTACTAAGTCTCTTTAATAGGCTCAGGCGGCCGTGGCTTGTTGCTGCCAAGCTTCAATCAGTGGGCAGAGTGTGTCGATCAGCCCCTGAATTTCCTGTTCGTTAATAATCAGTGGCGGTAGCAATCGCACCACTTTGTCTGAGGTAACGTTGATCAGTAATCCGGCTTCGAGGGCCTGCTGAACCAGTCCGCCGCAATTGCCGGGTAATTCAATGCCGACCATCAAGCCCTGGCCGCGCACTTTGATGCCTTTGATTGGCGCCAGTCGCTCGCGAAGGCCATCAATCAGTTTTTGGCCCATGGCGGCAGCATTTTCAACCAGCTTTTCTTTTTGCAGGCTCTCGACCACAGCCAAGCCCGCAGCGCAGGCCAGCGGATTGCCGCCAAAGGTTGAGCCGTGGTTGCCGGGTTTAAAGAGCTCTGCGGCCCTGCCTTTGGCCAGGCAGGCGCCAATGGGAACGCCGCCACCCAGTCCCTTGGCCGTCACGACGACGTCGGGCATGGCCGTGCTGTGCTGGTAGGCAAAATATTTGCCGGT
>JBFKDP010000361.1:0-4163 GCA_041619575.1 Litorivivens sp. | reverse complement strand
TAGCGCCGGCAGGTATTGGCAGCGACCATTCCGGAAATTTGGCCAGTTCGAGATATTCTGCGGCAGCGCGTTGCGCGAGATTCGGTGCTTCCGCGGCAACAGCGGCATTGGCAATAATGGCGGGCAGCGCTGTATACACTGCAATTTTGGCTAATGACTTCATCGCATTTCTCCTGTGCAGGGGTTTTAGTAAAGGATGCTGATAAATTCAGCGCTGGTCATGGAGCTTTGTACAACGGTGTTGGGTGCGCAGGGGCTTCCGCTGCAGGTCCAGATGCCGTCAGGGATCTGGCGACGAGTATCACTGTCGCTGGCGTCCCGTTCGTCGCTGTGGTTTTCGTGAGCGGCGTCCAGGTTTCTGAAGCCCGATACTTCCTGTTTGTAATTGTTCCCACAGGCATTGCTGTTGTTGTAGCTGCTGGTCGTGCTGCCGTCGCAGGCATAAATCGAGGCGTACTGAACAACACCGTCGTCTTCACCACTGAGGCAGGCACTGGCTCCAAAAATAGCTTCATAGCCGCCGGTCAGATAAATATTTTTGGCGGGCGCGCTAGCGTAGGTGCGTACCTGTACGTCGTTCGAGCTGCGGAGCCAGTAGGTGGCATCGTCGCAATCCTGTATCCAGCCCGCAAACCAGTTGCAGCCGCCACTCGATTGTCCGCAAACCGCATCGGCACCTTCGGATCCCCGATGGGCGCCCCCGAGTGTCATCGCTAGGCTTACGCGGCTGGCGACCGTGTCGTAGGGGCCGTTGTAATTGTAGTTGGGGTCAGAAGGGTCATTGTTGCCCAGAATATAGTCGGTAATGGTGCTGCCCATGCTGTGAGCAACAATCCAGAAGGTGCCGCCCTGAGCGTAGGTTTTGCTGCAACGATTTCCGCCGCCATCGGCTACGCCGTTGGTGGCAGCCACAATTTCATTGGCTACTTCACCGGCAGACTGGGATTCCCAGTAGGGTCGTGTGCCGTTGTAGCCTACAACGTAAAAATCTGTGGCGAAGTTTTTGGTGGCCACCTTGATAAAGTCATTGCTGCCGTCGACCCAATAGTTTCTGGCCGCGCTGTAACTGGTATAGGTGTTGGTGTCGGTCTGTTTGCCGTGAACAAAGATCAGGCAAGGAGCTGCAAACGCACTGGATGCTGTCGTCAGAAGCAACAGGCCCAGCACCGCGGGTAAGGCGGATAGGTAGCGCATGGTATTCCCTCTTTTTATAGTTTTTTGTTATCCGCAGCATGCGGAGAGTGACCATATCGTGCGCACAATGATGGTGCGCTAAGTGAAGCGGAATGTGTCCAATGTCACCAATAGCCGAGCTGAATAGTCGGCATTGCCGAAGGGAATGGTCTTGTGTTTTCTGCGTTTCAGCGACTCGCTTGTGAACTATTCACACTCGAGTTGCTGTGCAGGCTGATGTTCGCCTAATTGCAGTGGTTAGTTTGGGCGGTACACTTTGATATTTTGAAAGCCCTGCTCAACCAAGTGCGCCGCGTGCAGTCGGCTCATCACGCCCTTCTCGCAGTACAGCAGATAGGTCGTTGAACTATCCAGCGTGTCTGATTTGCTGTGCAATTCATAGAATGGCAGTGGGTGCACGGTGATCCCGGGTAATACTAATGGTCGCCGTTCGACTTCGTCGGGGTGGCGAACGTCCAGTACGATTGAGTCGGGTATGGGGGCGGGCAGGACTTCAACCTCAATGCGCTCAAGTTCTTCGTTGGCAAGTTGGTCGATGGTTGTGTAGCGCGCATCGGCAAGTGCCTGCTCGAGTACACCGAAGTCAAAGTTGGCTTCCTGTGCGGCAATTTTTTCAGGTTTTGCCTTGGTGGTTGGTTTTACTGAAATGACGCCGCAGTATTCGGGCATATTGGCGGCGAATTCTTCGGTGCCGATCTCCGCAGCGGTGCGGATGATGTCACCTTTGTTGGCGGCGATCAGTGGCCGCAAAACCAGTTTGTCGGTGACGGCGTCAATCACCGAAAGGTTGGTCAAGGTCTGGCTGGATACCTGGGCGATGGCTTCACCGGTGACCAGGGCCTGAACATTGAGTTCGTCGGCAACGCGCTCGGCCGCGCGCAGCATCATACGCTTGAGGACCACGCCCATCTGCGAGTTGTTGACGTTTTTCAGGATCTCTCCGACCACAGCCTCGAAGGGGACAGTGACAAATTTGACGCGGTGGGATGCCCCGTACTTCATCCACAGGTAGAGGGCTACTTCTTTAACGCCAATTTCGTGGTCACGCCCGCCAAGATTGAAAAAGCAAAAGTGGGTGCGCAGGCCTCGCTTCATCATCAGGTAGCTAGCGACGGGTGAGTCAAAGCCGCCGGAAATCAGTGACAGTACCGGGTCGAGGCTGCCGAGGGGGAATCCGCCCAATCCGGGGAAGCGCTGGTTGACGATATAGACAGTGTTATCGCGAATTTCAATGTGGACCACGATTTCCGGATTGTTCAGGTCTACCCCGGCGGTCTGACTGTGCTGGTTGAGTCCGCCGCCTACATAGCGTTCAACATCCAGGGACTGAAAGTCGTGGGTGCCACTGCGCTTGCAGCGAACGCTGAAGCGCTTTCCAGCAAGTCGCTCTCCCCATATCGCCTGGGTGCGCTGATAGATGTCATCGATAGTGGTCAGCTCGGATTCCGCAACATCCATAAAATGCGCAATGCCGGGCGTGTTGCTGAGAGTTTCGACAAAAGCAGCTTCAGCATGGACCAGCTGACTGCTAATCATCATTTTGTCCCACTGGCGCTCAATATGTACGTCGGGGTCGATGGTTTGCAGCAGACGTTTGAGGTTTACATGCAGTTGTTTGACAAATTGTTTGCGTACCGGGCGGCTCTTTATGGTGATTTCTGGGAAGTACTTGACGATAAACTTCATGATGCCCCGGTATGCAGAAGGAAAAACGCGCTATTATACGTCTCTCAGCGGCTCCGTGCAGTCGCTTGACTTGCTGGCAGGTGAGCCATTATGGTGCATGGGTGCTCAATAATGGTGCGCCCGCCCTGCATTTTGCACGGTTTTCTGGCATACACCCCATAAAGCGCCTGTTTTTCGCGCCTTCGGGCGGGTTTAATATGTGGCATAGCTTTTGCTTTATCTGATGTCACTCACAAGGTCGCTATGCGGCATTGTCTGAACGGCATATAATCGCCCACTTTCGGCCGAGCCGAGACTACAAGACTCTCTATTGGAGGATAACCCTAATGTCAGAGAACACTCTGAAACTGATCAAAGACAACGAAGCACAATGGGCTGACCTGCGCTTTACTGATACCAAAGGTAAAGAGCAGCACGTGACCATTCCTGCGACCGAAGTCGACGCCGGTTTTTTTGAAGACGGCAAAATGTTTGACGGCTCATCAATCTCTGGCTGGAAAGGCATCAACGAGTCCGACATGATTCTGATGCCCGATGACGCGGCTTCTTTCCTCGATCCGTTTACTGACGATGTGACAGTCATCATTCGCTGTAATATCGTTGAGCCCTCCACCATGCAGGGCTATAACCGCGACCCACGCTCAATCGCCTTGCGTGCTGAAGAGTACCTGAAGTCTACGGGTATTGCTGATACAGCCCTGTTTGGCCCCGAGCCCGAATTCTTCGTATTTGACGATGTGAAATGGCACGCCGATATCAGTGGTGCCGGCTACACCATCAACTCTGACGAGGCGGCCTGGTCTTCAAACAAAGTCTTTGAAGATGGCAACTTCGGTCACCGTCCTGGCGTTAAAGGTGGTTACTTCCCCGTACCGCCGGTCGATAGCCTGCACGACCTGCGTGGTGCCATGTGTCACGCTATGGCCTCAATGGGTCTGGATATTGAAGTGCATCACCACGAAGTGGGTACTGCTGGTCAGTGTGAAATTGGCGTTGGTCCAAACACCTGTGTCAGCAAGGCGGACGAAGTTCAGATTCTGAAATATGCGGTTCACAATGTTGCGCACGCCTATGGCAAGACGGCGACTTTCATGCCTAAGCCGCTGGTAGGTGACAACGGTAGCGGTATGCACTGCCATATGTCTCTGAGCAAAGACGGCACTAACCTGTTTGCTGGCGACGTCTATGGCGGCCTGTCCGAAACTGCCCTGTTCTACATTGGTGGTATCATCAAGCATGCGCGTGCAATCAATGCTTTCGCAAATGCCTCGACTAACTCATAC
>JBFKDP010000360.1:0-4187 GCA_041619575.1 Litorivivens sp. | reverse complement strand
TATTCCGTCCTGCGTCAGTCCTGTGAGCCCTGCTCCGGCGGCAGCGCCACCCGCAAACCCTCAAGCTCGTGCGACACGGTAATCTGGCAACCCAGTCGGCTCGCCGTGGTTCGGTGCAGAGCGGTGCGCAACATACTTTCCTCGCCCACCGACACCGGCGGCAGTCGCGACTCCCACTCTTCAGCAATGTAGCAATGACAGGTTGCACAGGAGCAGATGCCACCACAGATACCCTCGACACCGGGCACCATATTCAGTGTGGCGCCCTCCATCAGATTCATTTCATCTTCAACGTCCACCACGTGCTCGGTGCCGTCGTGCTCAACATAGGTTATTGTCGTCATGCTCTGCCCTCAGGAATGGGGTGCGAAAGTAACGGGCACATGGGTAAAGCCGCGCACATTGGGGTTGTGGGTGCGCTGCAATCCGGCCAGGTCAATCTCGTAGTCCGGTATCAGCCGCAGAATCTCCTCCATACAAACCCTGACCTCCAGTCGCGCCAGCGCCGCACCGACACAGGAATGAACGCCCGAGCCAAAGGCCATATGGTCACGCGCCCCCCGGGTGACGTCATACGCTTCAGCATTCTGGTAGCGATCTTCATCGCGGCTGGCCGAGATAATGCACAAGCCAACCCGGTCGCCTGCTTTAATCTTTGTGCCACGAATGTCAGTGTCTTGCAGAACCTGACGACCTATCAGCTGTGTGGAGCCGTCAAAGCGCAGGGTTTCTTCTACGCCATCAGGAATCTTCGCCGGGTCATCAACCAGCAGCTGCCGCTGATCCTTGTGCTGCCAAAGGCGATAACACATGTTGCCAATCAGCTTGGTGGTGGTTTCGTTGCCAGCAATGGCGAGCAAAATACCGAAGCCAATCACTTCCTCATGGCTCAGTTTGCCGTCCCGCTCAGCCTGCAAAATAGCGCTGAAGATATCAGCGTCGCCACTGAGCTTGGTCGAGAGATCCGTGGCCAGCTTGTCGAAATAATTACCCAAGTTGAGGTAGGCCGTAATATTGCGCTCGTTCAGGCCGAATTGGCCATCCTCGCGATAAATCAGATCGTCCGCCCACTCGCGCACGGTATTCTGATCTTCCAGCGGCACATGAATCATGGTTGAAATGACATCCATTGGTAACAGCGCCGCAAAGTCCTGGGTCAGGTCCATAGCGCCGGCTTTCAAGTGCGGCGTCAGCAGACTGATGGCCTTTTCCCGGATATAGGGTTCAAGCTCGGCAATACGCTGGGGCAGCATTAGCCCCTGAATCAGTTTGCGAATGCGGGTATGCTGGGGCGGATCCATATTGATAAACATCGGATAGCCTGCGTTCGCATCCTGATTTGCCTCCAGGGCCGGCCCCGCAGAGCTGCTAAAGGTGCGAAAATCGCGAAAGGCTGCCTGGCAATCCTCCCACTTGGTCAGCAGCCAATAGCCGTGCTGCTCGTTGTAGTAAACTGGCGCGTGCTGGCGCATCCTGGCGTAGTAGGGATAAGGATCGTCGTGGACTTCATGGGCGTAGGGGTCGAAATAGACACCGGTATCGGGCTTGCTCACCATGGAATACTCCGCACACTGATTCAGGAAAGAGGCTCTACGCTACCACGATGCAGGAATAGTAGTAAATATTTGTATTGTATTTAATAAATAAATGTTACCTTTCTAGAAAAGATATTGGACAGCTCTGTGCCCCCTAACCCTGAAGACTTTTCCTCAACTTGGCAGCGTTATCGCTTTAACTTTACGCGCTATATTACCGCCATCGCACGCCACAGCGAGCGGCAGGCCATGGAACAGCTCACTGCCCGGGGCTACCCCAAGCTGGCCATGAGTTTCAGTGCGCCATTGTCGATACTCGGCGGACGACCATTGCGCCTCACCGAGCTTGCCGACGCGCTGGGCATCAGCAAGCAACTCTGCCTGCAAAGCCTCAAACCCATTGAACAGGCCGGCTATATCGAACGCCGGGCAGACGCTGGTGATAAACGCGCAAAACTGGTAGCACTCACGGCAACGGGCGAGCAATTGATTGCCGATGCCTTGGAGGAAATGCGCGCGATTCACAGCCACTACGAAAGTCTGATTGGCCGCGAGCGCATCGACAAACTGAATGAAGGCTTTCGCACTGCCAACCGGGTTCTACAAGCTCCCGCCGGAAAAACCTACGGCAACATCGGGATCAATCTGCCCGTCAGTGCACGTATCACACCACTGGCTCGCAGCGTACAAGAACGGCTGATGCAGACTACCGCCGCCAAGGGACACACCCTTCAGTTTTCCTTCGCCCAGGTACTCAGCGGCATCGATCTGGCGGGAACCCCGGTTGCCTTATTGGCCCAGCTCAATGGCGTGACCACCCAAGCCATCTCCCGCATTGCCGGTGAACTGGAATCACTGGGCTATATCCGGCGCGCCAGCGGCAGCCACGACCGTCGCTCCCGTCAACTCTATTTCACTCAGAAAGGGCTGGAACTGATCCGCGATTCGGTTGCAAGCGTGCAATCCCTGGGCGATGAATTGATCAATCAGGTGGGCAAAAAACCCTTCCTGCAAATGGAGTCACTCAGCCGCGCGCTCTACGATGCGCTTGAGCTGGAGCAAGGCATCCTGCAGGATTTTCAGCCCGAGATGATGGCAAACCTGCTGGGCGCCAAACCCATTGACGAGCCTGACACCGACAATCTTGCCGCCCTACTCCTGCTTGCGTCCCTCATCGACCCCGCACTGGTAAACGAAAGCAAAGGTGAACTGGCCTTGACCAGCGCCGCCTGCAGCGCCCGACCCGCTGCCCGTATCACCCAGCTGAATGAGCAATTATCGGCCAATGACCTCGCCAGCCTGCGTCGCCTGTTGAATAAAATTACCGCACATTCAAGCGCCTAGCGGGCTGGGTTTCTTGTTTGACGGTGTTACACTTTGCCGACAATAACACCGGGAACCAAGCCACCGGGTATGGACGGCATCGACTGGTCACAACAGGTTTTTGATCCTCACTGGCAACAGCAGCTGGAAAAACATGCGCTGCGCCGCTTTATCGAGCCCATTACTGCCGAAGAAGCCTGTGCCTACGTGCTGGACAAGCTCAGTCAAGACGACTGGGCGCGCTGCAATACCTTCAAGGGGCAAGCCAAGCCCAGCACCTTCCTCTACAGTTTGAGTGCGCGCCTGTTTGAGGAGTTTTCGCGCCAGCGCTATGGTCGCGCCCGGCCGCCGGTCTGGCTCCAGCAGCAGGGCGACTTCTGGGTTGGCCTCTGGAAAAGCATTTGTCTGGAACGCCACAGCACAGAAAGCGTTATTGACCGCCTCTGCCGCAACGGGCGCTTTGAACCCGGCATTGTGAAAAACATTATCCGAACCATCAAGGCGCGCCTGCCCTGGTGCGGCGCGAGCAACCTGCCGGTACCCGCCGAATGCCTCAGTGTAGACGGCGAAGAAATCTCACTGCTCGACGCCAACAGTGGCAGCGAAAGCCTTGAGGACGCGCTGGCACAACGCCACCTCCAGGACACGTTGGCGATGCTGTCGGCGCTCCTGGATGAGGAAGATGCCCTCAGCGATATTGATCTCGATACGGTTCAAAGTGCGCGCCAGCTACTGAAACTCGACGATGAAAGCCTGTTGATGCTTCGCCTGCATTTTCAAGAGGGGCTGTCCTACTCCGCCATCGCCCGCGCGCTCGGTGTTCCAAACCACCAGCCTGGCCGTCAGATAAAGCGAAGCCTGGTGGAGATTCACGGCGCACTGGAACAGGCCGGCATGCATCTGCGCACGGCCGCCGACGCCTTGGAAGATCAATCATGAAAATAGCCATCCGACGTGAGGAGCTGATAGCGTGAGCAAGGCTGATCGCCACAGCGAAGCCCTGCTGGGCATCCACCTGAGCAAAGATCAGGGGCGCGCACAGGGATCACCGCCAAGCGACGAGGAACTGGCGCTGCTGATGGAGGGGAAACTCGATGTCGACCGCCGGGCCGAAGTATTGTCGCATTTGGCCAATCGGCCCGATCGATACCGCCAGTGGTTGAGCCTGAGCGATATGGACGCCGACGAAACAACAGTGCAGGCAGGCTTGCTGGGCATACTCACCAACGGCATCAACAATTGGTTGATTGACTGGCGTTATGCCGCGGGCGGCCTCGGTGCCATGGCTGCCGTGGTATTGCTGGTCAACCAAATGGCGCCTCCGCCCGC
>JBFKDP010000359.1:0-4195 GCA_041619575.1 Litorivivens sp. | reverse complement strand
CTGGCTGACCAGAAACTTGTTGTTACAATCGAGGCTGCCGGTGTTGTAGACCTTGTGGGTATTCAGCCCCTGGGTAAAGGCTGTCCAGAAAATGGGCATCAGCGGGCTGAAGCTGATCGGATTGCCGAAATACGCGCCTACACTCTCATCGCCGTATTCGGCGCGTATTGATCGAATCTTATCACCAATTTCCTGAAATGCCTGATCCCAGTCGATGGCAACAAACTGGCCATCAACGCGTTTGAGTGGCCTTGTCAAGCGGTCCGGGCTGGTGCGGAGTTTTTCAAAGGATAGTCCTTTAATACAAGCATAGCCTTGGGTGACGACATGATCCTTGTCAGGTTCGACATGAACAATTTTGTCACCGTCAACGGTCGCGATCAGACCGCACTGGTTTTCGCATATCCTGCAAAACGTCGTTTTCCTGACACTCATGGCAGCTCTCTTGTTATTGGCCCTTCAGGGGCGCGATGCCGCAGCTCCGCCTGTGGTTCATTGTGGCTGGTTTGTGCAGGTGCAGGCACCTTAATCCGGCCAGCAATCCAAAATGACCTTGCCTGCAATTTCGCCTTTGTCCAGCTGTTTGTGGACCGCTGCGGCATCGGCGAGCGGGCGAATGGAAGCGATCGCCGGCTTGAGTTTTCCGGCCTTTAGCCAATCCATCAACGTAGCGACATCTTCCTTGAATTCAACGGGCTTTTTCTTGCGTCGCCCCAGAATATTGTAAAAGCTGCTGTGCTTGCCATCGGGTAGCAGTTTCCAAAGCAGCAGCAGTTTGGCGAAGCCCATTAGCAGCGTGGGCAGTTTCTCCTGTCCGGTTGTCAATTGCAGCGCGCCGAAACCGACAAGCTTGCCGCCCTTTGCCAGACAGCGGTAGGAGCGGGACCAGTAGGCACCGCCAATGGTGTCAAAAACGGCGTCTACGCCGCGCCCGCCGGTTTCCCGCTGGATACGCTCGACAAAATCTTCGGTGTGGTAATCAATGGGCGTGGCGCCAAAGTGGTCCAGCAGACCGTGTTTGCCCTTTGAGGCGGTCCCGTAGACTTCCAATCCCATTTCCCGGCCCAGTTCCAACAGTGCCGTTCCGACGGCACCGCCGGCTGCATGCACCAGAATGCTGTCGCCCTGCTTAAGCGTGCATTCGCGGGTGAGCATTTGATAGGCCGTGGTATAGGAAAGAATCATACACACCGCTTCGGCAGCGTTAAGGCCCTCGGGGCAGGGAATCGCCTGCTCAGCATCTACACACAGGTACTGTGTGTAGCCGCCAATCACGGACATATCGGCGACAGGGTCGCCGACTTTGAACTGGCTGACACCTTCCCCAACTGCGTCTACCGTGCCATACCAGTCATAGCCGAGTGTAAAAGGTGGTTTGTCTTTGACATCAACATACTGGCCCTGGCGGATGATGGTGTCCGTAAAGCCGGTACCCGCCGTCAACACTTTCACTCGCACTTGCCCCGGCGCTGGCTCAGGCAGACTAGTTTCACTGACAATTTTCATGTTTTCTGGGCCGCCGAATGTTGTGATATCGACGTGCTGCCATTGCTTACTACTCAAAATACGATCTCCGGGAAACTGGTTGTGACGAGTTCACTCTGTCTATGCCGGTCAATCTATGTAAGCAGGTGCTCCCAGTCAAAGGTATAAAAATTACAAAGGTGTCATCTCTTGTCGGAGTTATGAAACATTCCAAGAGAAATGTATTTGTAGTATTGATGGTCCTGAGTGCTACCAGCTTAAGGGAGTGGAGACAGGACATCGGCCAATAATAGCGAAGAGCAACTCATCGTCCCGCTGCGCCACACACTGCACTTTGATGATAAAACCGATGTGCTGATTATGGATTTTGGTGGGGCTGGAGCCAGTGCAGCGCTCGAAGCCAGGGCTGCCGGTGCCGATGTCACGGTTCTGGAACGCGCCAGTGAGTGGCGGGGCTGATTCGCCCCAGATGTCTGCTTGCGAGATGTCTCTTGGCGACGAGGAGTAGCAGCTGGATGTGAGTTTCCGCTACAAGGTGCCTTTCAGGCCCCTTTTTTCCAAAAGGGAAAGCGAATCTGAATGGCACCGCCGAGCTCGTTGTCGCCGGCATAGATCGCTACGGCATTTATCGCTGCGCCACTTTCCCAATGATAGCCGGCACCCAGGCTCAGGGCGTCGTTGTCGCGCCCCTCAACAATAAAGGTTAGTCCACCGCTCACATGCCAGCGGCGGCTAAGTTGATATTGGCCGCTCAGTCGCACGCGTTGTTCGTCATCGAGCAAACCAAAGCGCCGCTGACTAGGCACAACGTCCCACTCAAGTGCACCGATGCTGCGATCGCCCTTGTACCCGAGCCCCAGATAAACACCGGGGTTCTGTCGGTATTTGAGGCCAGTCTGGCCGGTGTAGGTTTTGCTGCGCAGGTTTTTGATGGAAAGGCTGCCGTGCCAGTGATCCCAGGCTTTGTAGAAGCCAATATCCGTATTGATGTCGTGCTCGGTTTTCAGACCACGCTTGAATTCATCGAGGGTAATTTCTTCGTAGTCGTCTATTTCAATCGCTCGCTCCAGCAGGCGTATGCCTTGGTATTTGAGCGTGATGCCTGCGCGGATACCCCCGAAGGAGTCGAGTTTTTTGGCGAAGTTCAGGCCAATATCGCTGACGGCGACGCCCTGAATAATAATGCGAGATTCGAGGTCCGGCGGCGATATGATGCCCAGAATGGGCGCTGTTCTCAGCGTCGTGGCATCTTCCTCTCGGTAGTCGAAGGCTGTTGCCAGACGGCTGACCACGCTGGTCACCAAGGTTGTTTCAATGGCGGCAATCGGTAGCGATACTGCAGTGATATTGCCTCCGGCAAGGGTAAAGAGCTTGCCATCCATTCGCTCGAAGATTGCGATTTGCCGTTCAAAATCTGTGGGCAACAGCAGGCTTTGTTCAGACTTCCTTTCCAGACGCTCGGCTTCCTCCTCGGCATCTTCAAAGTCGTCGAGCAGTTTTTCCTTGTCGTTGAAATAAGTTCCCGTCGCAGTATTGAGCGTATAAAGGTAGCGCTCAGAAACTGCGTGGACGGTAGCAGGGTTGGAAAGGAAGGCCGAGATGTCTGTTTGCGACGCCAATCCCAGCAATTCCGTATCGAGTACCTCCGAGGAATCGGCCAAAGCGCTCTGCTGCAGGAAAATAGCGCCTATAAGGCAGAGAAATGCATGCTGCTTCATACTGGTTATCTTCCGCGGTGTCTGCAATCCGGCATTGTCGCTGATCCGGGCTGCGTATGCGAGATTCCTTTGTGCGTTACTGCGCCTTGGATTTCGTCGAGGCCTCGGTTAGTGTGGTTCGCTTTATTGCCTAAGCCTTGGAGTCAGATTTGAATCATTCAGTACTTTTTCAACCGATAAAACTTGGCCCGTTGGACCTGAATAACCGTATTGTTATGGCGCCGATGACGCGCAACCTGTCGCCAAACAACATTCCCGGTGAGCAGTCACTGGAGTATTACCGGCGCCGCGCCGCAGGTGGTGTAGGACTCATCATTACTGAAGGCACGTGTATTAATCACATTGCAGCGAACGGCTACCCGGATGTGCCTTATTTTCACGGCGAAGAACGGCTCTCGGCTTGGAAGAAAATTGCTGATGCCGTTCACGAGGAGGGTGGCAAGATTGCGCCTCAGCTTTGGCACTGTGGCGGTATGCGCCGTGCGGGTACCGCCCCGGAAGGTGAGGTTAACGGATACACGCCCTCAGGCATGAACGTGCCGGGCAAGGTCAACCGACATGAAATGACAAAGCAGGATATTCAGGATGTGGTTGCCGCCTTTGCGCAGGGCGCCGCTGACGCAAAAGCTCTTGGCTTTGACGCAGTGGAATTGCACGGCGCCCATGGATATCTGATCGATCAGTTTTTCTGGGAAGGCACTAACCAGCGCAGCGACGAATATGGCGGCAGCCTGCAGAACCGCAGCCGCTTTGCCATTGAAATTATTGAGGCTGTGCGCGCGGCGGTTGGCCCTGAATTTCCGATTATTCTGCGCTGGTCACAGTGGAAGCAGCAGGACTACACTGCGAGACTGGTCGAGACGCCAGAAGCGCTGGAAGATTTCCTATTGCCCTTAAGCGAAGCCGGAGTGGATATTTTTCACTGCTCTACGCGCCGTTTTTGGGAGCCGGAATTTGAAGGTAGTACGCTCAATCTCGCGGGCTGGACGCGG
>JBFKDP010000358.1:0-4220 GCA_041619575.1 Litorivivens sp. | reverse complement strand
GTGGGTGTTGGTGAGCGAAACACCGGCTACTGGCTGCCGGTCAACGCCGATGCGCCACCGAATGATTCGTTTTGGGTACCCAATGAGTTTATTACCAACCATCTGGGTCGCATAAACGCCAAACGGGTTTTGGTCGTGGCAGACTCCTGTTACGGCGGGCTGCTGTCAAACTCACCCAGCCACCTGTTTTTCTCAGACAGTGCGCAAGCCAACAAGCTTGATTATATTCGCTACAAATTGCCGCGCCGCTCCAGGTTGCTGCTTTCCTCTGGTGGCGACAAACCTGTTATCGACAGTGGCGGTCAGGGCCATTCCGTTTTCGCACGTGAGTTTATCGATGCATTGCGCGGCAACACTCAGATACTGTCGGCACCGGATTTGTTCTCAGCGATCCGCAAACCCGTACTGGATCGGGCGCTGGCCAATAACTTCCAGCAGGAGCCGATCTACAAAAGCATCAAAGGCGCCGGGCACGAAGTCGGGGATTTCTTTTTTGTGCCCCAAGCAAAACAGTAAACCGGTTGTCATACTCACTGCATAAAGTGATATTCATGGAGGATTTACAATGTCTGCACACCCTATCTATTTGAGCGCCCTGTTCGCGGGTGCCATCCTGCTTACACCCCAGGCACACAGCATCACCTGCGACCCTCAGGAAACGGCCTGCAACGAGCAAAGTTCCCAAAATCCTCCCCCTGAAGAAACCGCCCCTTGCAGCTTCTGTGAGGAAGATTTTCACTACCAAGAAAAAGAAGAAGAACAGAGAAATTCTGCCAACTATCAGTCAAGCACGCAAAACGTCAATACGCTGATTACCAACACCGCTGCCAACGTGGGAAGCCTAAATCGTCAGCAGCAAACCGGCACGAGCTTGGACAAAAAAGGCGAAGGATCCAGTGCTGACTCCATTGCAGACAGCGGCAGACTCTCACCCTTTGCCATTCTGTCTAACTCCGATACCGACAAACGTGCTAGCCAGCAAAGTCTAGCCTTTGAACAGTCGGAAAGCTCTATTTTGCTCGGTGTGGACTACCGCGTCTCAAATGATCTGGTTGCCGGCGCCCTGATCTCCTACTCCGATGCTGATGCAGAAATGCAGGGGAATCTGGGCGATACCGACACAAGCACTTACCTGCTCGGATTGTACGCTTCTCGTTACTACGGCAACCTCTTTGTCGATGGTTTTATCAGCTATGGCCAACTTGATCTGGACACCGAGCGCAGCTTTGGCACCAGCTCAGCCGAAGGCTCGACCGACGGCGCCTTCCACAACGTCGATATTGCCGTGGGTACCAACATTCAGGCCAATGCGCTTAGCTTAACGCCCAGCGTACGACTCTCGCATACGCGCGGTGAAATTGATGGCTACACCGAGAAAGCCTTCGGCGGCGGCATTACGCCCATAACCGTAGACGATCAGAAGTTTGAGTCATTCAATGCACGGGCTTCACTGCTAGCCAGCTACGCCGTGTTGTTTGATTGGGGGGTATTACTACCCAGTTTCACTTTTTCCTATATCCATGAATACAGCAAAGCCCAAAGCATCACCACAAGTGTCGCGGGATTTAGCAATACCCAAGCCGCCGAAGCACCGGTGCGCAACTACCGGGAAGGCCAATTCAACCTCTCCGCACAGTTTCGCCATGGACTCTCGGCCTTCCTGAGTTACTCGCGCTACGCAGATAATGAACTCTACGACCGCGACAGCGCCAGCCTCGGCATCCGCTACGAAATGCCGTAAGATTCTGCGTACCTTCATACCCTTATTACTCGCAGCCGCCCTACTGGGTGGCTGCGCTGCCCCCCCTCATCTAAAGCCCGATAGCTTCGCCCAGTCACAGAATATGAATCGCCAGCTCATCCAAGGCGAGGCTTTCACGCATGTGGTCTACACCAACGGATCTCTCTTGGAAAAAAGACTGCATGTGTACATTGAAGGCGATGGCAAACCCTGGGTGTTAAACGGACAACTCCCGGCACGCGACCCGACGCCGCGCTACCCTCTGACGCTTTACCTAATGAGTAGGGACCCCGATCGAGCCATCTATTTAGGCCGCCCGTGCTATCTCGACACCCACACTCAGGCGCCATGCACCGAGAAAGACTGGACATCCGGGCGCTTTTCCCAAGATATTGTCGATAGTCTGGCAGCGGCCCTGGAAAATCATCTCAGCCAGCACCCGGCCACTCACATTACGCTGATTGGCTACAGTGGAGGAGGCGCGTTAGCGACCTTGATGGCCGGTCGATTAAAGCCAGCCGTCAGGCTCATTACTCTGGCTGGAAATCTGGACACGGCTCAATGGACGCACTTGCACGGCTACCTACCCCTGCATGAATCCCTGAACCCGATGGTCTCAGCTCAGCTTGAGGGTGTGCTGCACCTTCATTTTGCTGGAGGCCGCGACACCAATATACCAGCGGAGCAAATTGCCAACTTTGCCCGAAAACATGGTGGGCAATTTATCCTGCTGCCTGAGTTTGATCACCGCTGCTGCTGGGAGGACAAATGGCCCGAGCTACTGCACAATAGTGCCCAATGGCCAAAGTAAAGCTTCTTCGGCAATGCGAACAAACAAAAAGATAGGAAAATGCCATGACCTCGGAAGATAAGACCGAAGCCACCCCGCCTCAGGACGACGATACAACCCGGGGCGCCAATTGCGAGCCTGCGGACGATGCCACGCAGCTCAATCCCCAGGAAAGCACCGAGATTGTCGATGATGCCACTCAGGTAAGACCCCAAGAAAGCACCGAGCTCATCGATGATGCCACCGTGGTAGCGTCGCGCACTGAAGTGGTGGACGACGCTACTGTAGTATCCGCCGCCCCCGACACCGGTGTGAGCGATACGATTGCCGCACTAACGCCAGGCTATATGCTCAAAGACCGTTTTAAACTGGGTGTAAAACTTGGTCAGGGCGGTATGGGCGCTGTTTTTCGCGCCACCGACCAACGTAAAGTGGAAACGGGTCACCATGACCCCTCTGTCGCTATCAAGGTCATCACCGGGGACTTTGCACGAGATTCACGCGCCTTTATCGCCTTGCAGCGTGAAACCGACAAGTCACAGACCCTTGCTCACCCCAACATTATTACCGTTTACGATTTTGACCGGCACGACAGCATCTTCTTTATGACGATGGAGTCGTTGACAGGCACAACACTGGACGGCTACATCGAGAACAACGCGGGGGCAAAGCCAGAAGTCATCGCTTATATCAATGACCTCGCTAACGCGATCGCCTATGCACACAAGCGGAATATCGTCCACTCCGACCTTAAACCCGCTAACATCTTTATCACCAATGACAACACACTCAAGGTGCTCGACTTCGGTATCGCCCGCGCCTACTCCAGTATCGAAGGTCAGCCTGCCAAAGCAGATCCGGACGAAATTTCGGGTTTAACACCCACCTACGCCAGCTATGAAATGTTTGAGCAGCAACCTACCCACCCCGCTGATGACGTCTATGCTCTGGGCCTGATTGCCTACGAAATGCTCACGGGCAAACATCCCTTTGATCGCAAAAGTGCCCCCCGAGCCTGGTCACAGAAATTAAAACCACAGCGCATCAAAGGTATTCCTGCTTACCAGTGGCAAGCAATCGCCAAAGCCCTGGAATTTAAACGCGAAGATCGGTGGGAAGATGCGGAGCAGTTCCGCCGCAAATTTACCGGGGCCGGGCGACGTGTCCGCCAGCTTTCCGCGGCACTGCTGGTCGCGGTATTGAGTTTCTCCACCTACATTGTGTTTTTCCAGCCAGAAGCCGGCCCGGATATTCCCTTTGAAGAACTGCCGGTGGCAACTCAGGAAAAAGTCCTGAACAACCTCAACGAAGGCCGTCAGGCTCTGTCCTTTGGCGATATCAACGGCGCTCTGTTCTATCTGGACAAAGCCTATGAACTTCACCCCCGCAACCCGGATGTCGTAGAGACACTGGACGAGCTGGTTGAACGCATGCTGGCCAACATGAGCAAAACCCCGACCCCAGAAGAAGCGGACCTGTATCGTTTCCAGCTCAATGAACTGCTGAAATACTCCGCGCTTAGCCAAAATCCCAAACTCCTGGAAAAACAAAAAGCGTTGCGCGGTAGCGGTAGTTAGTCTGATCAACAAATCAGGTCGCCCAAGTGGACGACCTGATCGGAAATGCCATAGACCCGCTGATGGCTCATCCTATAATGTGGCTGGTCAATCGCGCCTCACGCGCCACGAC
>JBFKDP010000357.1:0-4227 GCA_041619575.1 Litorivivens sp. | reverse complement strand
GGTGCTGAATCAGCCCTTCGGCTGGCCCGTGATCAGCTTCTTCTACCAGCCCTATCTGGAAACTACTCTGACCGAGTTGCTTGATCGCTATGACAATGTCGAGATTGTGCGCGGACGAGAAGTCACGGATTTTCAGCAAGATGCCGATAGTGTGACGGTTGAGCATATTGCCACACAGGAGAGCCGTTTTTCCGAACAGAGTGACGCAAAACAAAAAAATGGGCTTTCACCTGATCCAAAGAGCCTGCGCGCGCGATTTCTGATTGGAGCGGATGGTGGCAGGAGTATTGTTCGGGAGAAACTTGGTATAAAAATGACCGGGAAAAACTTCCCCGAACCTTGGCTAGTAGTCGATCTTAAAATGAAACCGGGCGAAGATGCCTTGCGTCATATCCCGTACTTTAACTTCTACTGTGATCCGGATTGCCCTGCGGTTAGCTGCCCGCAGCCCGACGGGTATCACCGCTTTGAATTTATGCTCAAGCCGGGGCAAACCAAGGAATATATGGAGCGCCCGGAAACGGTTCGGAAATATCTTTCGAAATATGTCGATCCGGACAAGTTCGAGGTAAAGCGACGATTAGTCTACACCTTTAATGCACTGATGGCCGAGCGTTGGCGGGATGGCCGTGTATTACTGGCCGGAGATGCCGCCCATATGACGCCCCAGTTTATGGGGCAGGGCATGAGCTCCGGCGTGCGCGATGCATACAATATCGCGTGGAAGCTCAGCGCAATACTCAAAAGCAAGGCGTCTGTCGATTTGCTTGAGACTTATCAGTCAGAGCGAGAGCACCACGCTCAGGCCATGATTGATATCTCGGTTTTGATGAAAGATATCGTCTCGATTTCCAACCCGATCAAGGCCGCCGTACGTAATCTTGTAACGCGCATCCTGCTGCACCTGCCCATCGTGAGCCAGTTCTTCAAGGATGGTGGTTTTAAACCAAAGCCAATTTACAAGAAAAACAGTTATTTAGGCTTGCCTCGTCGCAAGCGATGCGGGCCTGAGGGTGCTTTGGCGCCACAACCGGTGGTGCGCAATATCGTCGGGCGTCGCCTAAAGCTTGATGAGGCCCTTGGAAACAACTTCGCGCTCATCGGTTATGAATGCGACCCGCGAGCGACGCTTACTCTCGCCAATCAACGCTATCTCGACAGTCTGGGATGTCGCTATGTCAACCTGATGCACTACGGTGCCAGACCCCAGAACACCTCCGACGTACTTCGTTCCACACCTCCCGGTCTTATTGAAGTTGAAGATCTTAAGGAAGAAATGACCCATTGGTTCCGCAAGGCCGGATTAAGCGAAGGCGCTGTGGCGTTATTGCGTCCGGATAAATTTACGTTTGGCGTTGTAAAGGCCACAAGACTTAATGGCGCTGTGGAGAACTTAAAGCAGCAGTTGGATAGTTCCGCTGTTTCCATGCCATCGTCCAAACAGGTGTTTCATGAACTTGCCAGATAACACATCACCCAGCTTTAGTAGTGAGTTGCAAGCAGTAGCCGACGCTCTATACAACGCGCGTTCCAACAAAGTAGCGATCCCCCGCGTGTCAGAGCGTTACAACATCAGCTCTCTTGAAGAGGCCTATGCTGTAGCGAAATTGAACAGCGACAGGCATTGCGCGAAGGGCGCGCGGATTGTAGGAAAAAAAGTGGGGCTCACTTCCCAGGCCGTGCAGCAGCAGCTTGGTGTTGATCAGCCGGACTTTGGCTTGCTGTTTGACGATATGGAATACCTGAACGGCGCTGATATCCCGGTAAACCGATTCTTGCAGCCCAAGATTGAGGCCGAGATTGCCTTTGTTGTGGGAAGGGATCTTCGAGGGCACAAGCCCAGCTATAGTGAATTTCTCGCAGCGTTAACGTTCGCTCTGCCTGCTCTGGAAATTGTGGATAGCGCGATAGAGAACTGGAGCCTCACTCTGGTGGATACCGTGGCCGACAATGCCTCCTGTGGTGTGTATGTATTGGGTGATCAACCGGTGTCTATCGGGGAGATTTCAATGGCAGACCTTGGCATGCAATTGCATCGCAATGGCAAGCTGGCTTCTCAGGGCTGCGGCGTCGCCTGTTTGGGACACCCTTTGCGCGCCGCCTACTGGCTTGCCTGCATTATGGCCGAGCAAGGTGAGGGTCTGGCCGCAGGCGAAGTCATTCTGTCCGGCGCCCTTGGGCCGATGGTGCCAATACACGCGGGTGACCACGTATCCCTGAGTATCGCCGGCATGGCGCAGGTCAATTGTCAGTTTGTGTAACGGAGAAAATATAATGAGCCGAAAAATTAAGGCGGCGATTGTCGGGAGCGGCAATATCGGCACCGATCTCATGATCAAGCTACTCCGCCACGGACAACAACTTGAAGTCAGTGTCATGGTGGGCATCGACCCGGGTTCAGACGGTTTGGCACGGGCAAGGAAATTGGGACTCGCCACGACGGCAGAGGGCATTCAGGGCCTGGTAGCCTTGCCGGAATTTGCGGACATCGATATGGTTTTCGACGCGACCTCAGCGAACGCTCATGTCGCCAATGATGCATTCCTCCGTGAGCGCAAGCCCGAGATACGAGTCATTGATCTGACGCCTGCTGCTATCGGGCCTTATTGTATTCCGGTGGTGAACCTCGACGAACACATCGACAAGCTCAACGTGAATATGGTGACCTGCGGTGGCCAGGCAACCATTCCTGTTGTCGCTGCAGTCTCTGCGGTCGCGAAAGTCCATTATGCGGAAATTATTGCCTCGATCAGTAGCAAATCTGCCGGACCGGGCACGCGAGCCAATATTGATGAGTTTACCGAGACAACCTCCTCCGCGATTGAAAGTGTCGGTGACGCCGCTTGCGGTAAGGCGATTATCATACTGAATCCGGCTGAACCGCCGCTGTTAATGCGCGACACCGTCTATACCTTGTCAGACCCTTCAGACCGGAGCGAGATTGAGAAATCCATCGAAGCCATTGTTGCTGAAGTTCAATCCTACGTGCCTGGATATCGTCTAAAGCAAAAAGTGCAATTCGACGATATTCCGGAATCTTCGCCAATACATATACCGGGCATTGGGCCAGCGCATGGTTTGAAAACCAGCGTTTTTCTCGAGGTTGAGGGTGCTGCACACTACCTGCCCAGCTACGCCGGTAATCTGGACATTATGACGTCGGCCGCGCTGGCGACCGGCGAACGCATTGCCCGCTCGATGATTGAGGCCCAAACATCTGAAGGGGTGACTGGCAAATGATCAACGCAAATGCAGTTCAAGATAGTAAAAAACTTTATATTTCCGATGTAACGCTGAGGGATGGCAGTCACGCTGTGCGCCATCAGTACAGCGTGGATCATGTTCAGTCGATTGCAAAACAACTTGATCTGGCCGGTGTAGATAGCATTGAAATCGCGCACGGCGATGGATTACGCGGCTCAAGTTTTAATTACGGCTTTGGCGCGCACACGGATCTGGAGTGGATAGAAGCGGCAGCCGATGTTGTTGAGCAGTCTGCTATAGCTACCTTGATTCTGCCGGGGATCGCAACTCTGCATGACTTGAAAGATGCCTGGAATGCTGGAGCCCGTGTTGTCCGGGTAGCAACTCATTGTACGGAAGCTGATATTTCCAAGCAGCACATTGCTGTTGCCCGCGAAATGGGAATGGATACCGTCGGCTTTTTAATGATGAGTCATATGACTAGCCCAAAGGATTTGGCGAAGCAGGGCAAGCTGATGGAGTCTTACGGTGCGACCTGCATTTATGTGGTCGACTCTGGTGGCGCAATGGGAATGCAGGATATACGCGACCGCTTTCGTGCGATGAGAGACAGTCTTGAATCCGAAACAGAACTCGGCATACACGCACACCACAATCTTAGTCTGGGAGTCGCCAACTCCATCGTCGCTGTTGAGGAGGGCTGTAACCGTATCGATGCCAGCCTGGCAGGTATGGGAGCCGGCGCTGGAAACGCTCCGCTGGAGGTTTTCGTCGCTGCCGCAGAGCGATTGGGCTGGAATCATGGCACAGACTTGTACCGTTTGATGGATGCTGCCGATGATCTTGTGCGCCCGCTGCAAGACCGCCCGGTTCGGGTCGACAGAGAAACCTTGGCTCTGGGTTATGCAGGTGTGTACTCCAGTTTTCTTCGCCACGCTGAAGTTGTTGCCGAGAAATACGGACTCAAGACCGTCGATATTCTGGTCGAGTTAGGCAAGCGACGTATGGTGGGCGGACAGGAAG
>JBFKDP010000356.1:0-4242 GCA_041619575.1 Litorivivens sp. | reverse complement strand
GCCACCAGTGGCAATACCGGCATAGCGCTGGCGATGGCGGCGGCAATCAAGGGCTATCGCATGGTTTTGATTATGCCCAGCCACATGAGTCAGGAACGAAAACTGGCGATGGCGGCCTATGGCGCTGAATTGCTTGAGGTGAGCAAGGATGACGGCATGGAAGGAGCGCGTGATTTGGCCTTGGCAATGCAAGCCGACGGCAAAGGCATTGTGCTTGACCAGTTTGGCAACGCGGATAACCCGGAGGCCCACTATCAGGGAACTGGACCGGAAATTTGGCAGCAGAGCAAGGGGCGGGTTACTCACTTTGTGAGCTCTATGGGAACGACTGGCACCATTATGGGGGTTTCACGTTATCTGAAGGAACAGAACCCGGATATTGAAATTATTGGCTTGCAGCCTGATGACTGTTCGGCGATACCGGGTATTCGGCGCTGGCCCAAGGCCTACTTGCCCAGCATTTATGATGAGCGGCGCGTGGATCGCATTATTGATATGGATCAGCGAACCGCTGAAGTCACCATGCGTCGATTGGCCGCCGAGGAAGGCATTTTGTGTGGTGTCTCGTCCGGAGGGGCAGTCGCCGGCGCATTGCGGGTATCCGAAGCGGTTGAAAATGCCGTTATTGTCGCGATTGTCTGCGATCGGGGAGATCGCTACCTGTCGACGGGCGTTTTCGACGAAAGCCTCAGCAAAGACTGAGCAGGAATAGAGACTGCTAAGCTAGTGAAAAATCATGGTTAAAGTTCGCGAAGACTACCCATTAGATGCGGCCGGCGAGGTAGATTTACAGGCTTGGTTCGAGCGGCTCCCCATTGCCCGCGACGAAATCAATGCGGGCGAGTTGATTCGGGCCTGCGAATTGAGTGCTGAGTGCGCGCGTAAGAGCGGTGCAACTCACAATAACACACAGCCAATGGCCAGCTTTTTCACTGCGTTAGAAATGGTGGAAATTCTATCAGACCTCCACCTCGATCAGGATGCGCTCGTTGCTGCCGCACTCTATCGTTCTGTGCGCGAAGGTCGTCTCGAGTTGATTGAGGTCGAAAAGCTATTTGGTCCGGTAGTCTGCAAGCTGGTTGATGGCGTACAGCGAATGGCGGCGATATCCGTCATGAACGCGTCGCAGCATGACAGCCAAATACTGGGGCAGTCTGAAGCTCAAAGTGAAACTATTCGCAAGATGCTGGTCGCTCTGGTTGACGACGTGCGTGTTGCCCTGATTAAGCTGGCAGAACGTACCTCGGCGATTCGAGCCGTAAAGAACAAACCCGAAAAGCGATATCGCGTTGCGCGTGAAGTGTTTGATATTTACGCCCCGTTGGCCCATCGGCTGGGTATAGGTCACATCAAATGGGAGCTCGAAGACCTTTCCTTTCGTTATCTTCAGCCGTTGGCGTACAAAAAAATTGCTAAACTGCTTGATGAAAAACGTCTGGATCGTCAACGTTATATCGAACAAGCCATCAGCCAGATTACTGAAACCCTGCGTCGGGAAGGTATCGAGGCCGAAATTGTTGGCCGGGTAAAGCATATCTATAGTATTTGGCGCAAAATGCAGCGCAAGGGTATTGGCTTTTCTCAGGTATACGATATCCGCGCAGTACGAATTCTGGTGCCGGATCTGAAATCGTGCTACGCGGCATTGGGGGTCGTTCACGGCCTCTGGCGCAATATTCCCAATGAGTTTGATGATTACATTGCCAACCCCAAAGAAAACGGCTATCGCTCACTGCACACTGCAGTTATCGGCCCAATGGGTAAGGTGTTGGAAGTCCAGATTCGTACCGGCAGCATGCATGAAGAAGCCGAATTTGGTGTCTGCTCCCACTGGCGCTACAAGGGAGCGGATGCCACTGGCAAAAATACCAGCGGCTACGAAGAAAAAATCGCCTGGCTGCGGCAAGTACTCGACTGGCACGAAGAGAGCGGCGACAACTACGATGTTGCGGACCAGTTTCAGCATGCTCAGGACAGGGTTTACGTTTTTACCCCGGACGGGCATGTGGTCAATCTTCAGTATGGGTCTACACCACTGGATTTTGCCTATCACATTCACACAGAGGTGGGGCATCGCTGTCGTGGCGCCAAGGTTAACGGACGAATCGTGCCGCTTACCTATACTCTTCAGACCGGAGAGCGTGTTGAGATTCTTACCGGCAAGGAAAATGCACCGCGCCGGGATTGGCTGCAGAGTAACCTGGGCTATCTGAAAACCTCGCGAGCACGCAGTAAGGTACAGCACTGGTTCCGCCAGCAGGCCAAGGAAGACAACATACTTGCCGGACGTTATTTGCTGGAAAAGGAATTCAAACGTCTCGGTCTGACCAGTGTCGACTACAAAACCATTGCGAATCGGGTCAACTGTGACAGCGTTGACGATATGTATGCGGCGGTTGGATCCGGCGATCTAAGCTCCATTCAGGTGGTGAAGGCTGCGCATGCCTTGCTGGGCAATGAACAGCCCCAGCAGCCCCAATTGCACACGGTGGCGCCCTCCACGAGTGATGTAAGCAGTGACATTACCATCAATGGTGTCGGCAATCTGATGACCCAGATAGCAGGCTGTTGCAAACCCCTTCCCGGTGAAGCGATTTCCGGCTACATCACTGTGGGACGGGGAGTCAGCGTTCATCGGCAGGACTGTAAAAAACTGCTGCACCTGCAGGCCGTTGAGCCAGAGCGGATCATCGAGGTCAGCTGGGCCGGACGGAAGGCCGAAACTTATCCCGTGGACATTGCCATTGAAGCCTACGATAGGCAGGGATTGCTGCGAGATATCACTCATATGCTGAGTAACGAAGACGTCAACGTTATCTCCATGTCGACCGTAACGGATACTCAAAGCCATATTGCATCCATGCAATTGCGAGTGGAAGTTCCCGGCCTTGCCGAGCTGGCGAGTCTATTCAATAAGCTGAATGCGTTGCCCAACGTGGCAAATGTGCGCCGTGTCAGCGAGACCTGAATGTATAACTTGAATGATCTGCGCACTCTGATGCGCTATTTGCGTGATCCAGACTACGGCTGCCCCTGGGACTTGAAGCAGAACTACCGCACAATAGCGCCGCATACACTGGAAGAGTGCTTTGAGCTGATTGACGCCATTGAGTCGGGTGATGTTGGGCAGATTCGCCAGGAATTGGGCGACGTACTCTTTCAGGTGGTTTTCTATAGCCAGCTAGCGGAAGAGGCTGGTGACTTCCAGTTTGATGAGGTTGTTGATGGCATCGTCAGAAAATTACTGCGCCGCCACCCTCATGTCTTTCCGGATGGCTTACTGAAAAAGCCCGGCACCGTTCCCCAGAGCTCGGAAGCAGAGATCAAAGCCCGTTGGGAGTCTATCAAAGCGAGCGAGCGAGCGGAAAAGGCTCAGCACGGTATTCTGGATGACATTCCACTGGCTTTGCCTTCTTTGAGCAGGGCTCAAAAACTACAGAAGCGTGCGGCAGGTATTGGCTTCGACTGGCCTTCGAAAGAAGGCGTATTTGCCAAGCTGGATGAAGAGCGTCGCGAACTTGAAGAGGCAATCGCCTCTGGCGATCGCGAGCAGCAGGCGGAAGAAGTTGGCGATTTGCTATTTACGCTGGTCAATCTAGCTCGGCACTTGGGGCTCGATGCCGAAACCGTACTTCGGTCGGCCAACCGAAAATTTGAGGGGCGCTTTCGCGATATGGAGCTCTGCGCCGACAAAAGCCTGAGCGAGATGGACTCCTCAGCGCTTGAAGCGCTGTGGGAGCAGGCGAAACAGCGAGGTGAGGGTCAATAGACCCTCATTTGCCTAGTGATCCGCTGATTTATAGTTCGCCAAATGCTTTTTAAGCAGTGAGCGATAACGGGGCGTTGGACCCACATCCTCGTAAAGCGGATCACCCAGCTCATCGCGCGATACTACAGCATTGCCGCGGATGTAGGGCAGTGTGCGCTCTACTTCCGAAAGGGCAGATGACAGCAGGTCGGTAATAAGCTCTTCAATGGTGCGGCGGGGGTATAGCTCCGCGAGGGCTTTCAGCTTTGAGGCCTCTTCAAGAGGCAGGCGAACTTCGAAGACATCCTTGGTCAGTTCCGCGCTTGCGGTCTCTTCCCAAAGATCGAGCAGCTCTTTGATATCCATAGAACCTTCCGAGTCAGACAAGCAAAATGCTCACCTTCATCTTAGGGCTGGAATCGCCTATTTCGCAAGGTGATTTTCGAAAAAAGGCTTGAAATAGAGAGCTTGCGCACGGTTCAGGTGCCTTGGCG
>JBFKDP010000355.1:0-4245 GCA_041619575.1 Litorivivens sp. | reverse complement strand
CTCTTCAACGCAGCGATCAGCCAGTGCGTTAAACGGCGGGCGCTGTGGGTCGGTCAGGATGATTTTGGGTACGCCGGCTTCAATCGCCCGGTCAATCATCTCGGATACGTCGTCCGCCAGTGCATCCCAGAAGCAGATGTCGGCGCCAATCACCACGTCAAACTTACTCAGATCTTCGACGGTCAGCTCATCAAAGCGGGCCACGTGATTTGTGATGGCGACGCCATTCTGCTCGGCGAGCAGCTGCAGGTAGGGGAAGACGGCCGGGTCGGCATCCATCGCCGTTACCTGTGCGTCGAATTGCTTGGCGCAGTAGATGCCGCCGAGCCCCCAGCCGCAACCGGCATCCAGTACTCGAGCCCCTTGTGGAAGAGGTGCGTGCTCCAGGTATTCCATCATCAGGTAGCAGGCGCCCCACAATTTATTGCCGTGAATGGAGGGTGTGCTCTGGGCATTTTTTAGGCGGCGCAGGGCGGGGTTGCGGCTGGTGAGAGCAACAATGCCGTAGGCTTCGCGGACGTGAGGGTTCTTTGGCATGAGCGATCCTTGTTTGGGCGAAGGATTCTACACAGGGAACGACAGGAAGTCCTTGCTCGCGCTAGAATGGCTCGGGTTCGCAGTTCTATTGCTAGACAATGCGCTCCCTCTCTCTCTGGGAGAGGGCTGGGGTGAGGGTACGAGCAGCTGCTGTAAATCCAGCGTTTTGCAGCGGTATTGGCCCTCATCCCAGCCTTCTCCCCAAGGGAGAAGGAGCAGAAGCGCTTCACTAAGCACCATTTTGGGGGAGAGGTGTTAACCGCAGCCAAATGCGTGCTCTGACATGAAATCCTGTCCCGGAGAAAAGCCATAGCATGACAAAACCCCACTACGACCTCCTGGTAATTGGCAGCGGCCCAGCCGGTGAAAGTGCGGCGCTGAATGCGGTAAAGCATGACCAGCGCGTAGCCATCATTGAACAGCAAAGCTGGGTAGGCGGCGCCTGTACTCATCAGGGCACCATCCCGTCCAAGGCCTTGCGCCATACGGTGCGGCAGGTGATGCGCTTCAACCGAAATCCGCTGTTTCGCGATCTGGGTGATCCGCGCACGCTGACCTATCCCCGCCTACTGAGCGCCGCCGACGATGTGATCAAGCGTCAGGTGGGCATGCGCAGCAAATTCTATCAGCGCAACCGTATCGAAGTGATTGCCGGGCAGGCCCGCTTTGTCGACCGCAACACACTCGCCATCAGCCAGCTGGGCCGGGAGCATCGGGTAAGTGCCGATCAGGTGGTTATCGCCACGGGATCGCGGCCCTATCGCCCGGCCAATATCGATTTTTCTCACCCCCGTATTTACGACAGCGATAGCGTGTTGGATATGGCGCACACCCCCCGCAAGATTCTGATTTACGGTGCGGGCGTCATCGGTTGTGAATACGCATCAATCTTTTCCGGTTTGGGTATCAAGGTGGAACTGATCAATACCCGCGATCGCCTGCTGGAGTTTCTCGACGGCGAAATTTCCGATGCGCTCAGCTATCACCTTCGAAATTTGGGGGTAATGATTCGGGACCGGGAAGAGTTCAGTCATGTGAGCGCAACTGACGAAGGCGTGGAAGTCGTACTCCAGTCAGGCAAAAAGCTGCGCGGCGATGCGCTGCTTTGGTGTAACGGTCGCACCGGTAATACAGACAGTCTCAATCTGGACGCGATCGGGCTCAAGGCGGACCATCGCGGTCAGCTTGAAGTAGATGAGCACTATGAGACCTCAGTCGAAGGCATTTTCGCCGCCGGTGATGTGATCGGTTGGCCCAGCCTGGCCAGCGCCGCCTACGATCAAGGCCGCGCTGCCGCCGCCTCGGCCAGGGGCAAAGAAAACTGCCGCTTTGTCGACGATGTGCCCACCGGCATCTACACGCTTCCTGAAATCAGCTCGGTCGGCGCCACTGAGCGCGAATTGACCGAAGCGCGCGTGCCCTACGAAGTCGGTAGGGCACTGTTCAAGGACACCGCTCGGGCTCAGATCAGCGGTGAAACCGTGGGTATGCTCAAGCTACTGTTCCATGTGGAGACGCTGGAAATCCTCGGCATCCATTGTTTCGGCGCGGAAGCCGCCGAGATCATCCATATTGGCCAGGCCATTATGAAGCAGAAAGGGGAGGGCAACTCCTTGCGCTACTTTATAACCACAACCTTCAACTACCCAACCATGGCCGAGGCCTACCGCACCGCCGCCCTAAACGGCATCAACCGTCTTTAACTCCCTCTCCCTCTGGGACAAAGCCGATAGGCTTTGGGCATCGGAGCTTGCGACGATGGGGCGAAGCTGCGAAAACAGTGATGGGATGAGGGTGTATATGCGGACCGAATGTCCAGACCTCCGTCACGCAGACAGCAAAATTGAGTCATAGTGCTTGACGCTTAGATATGAGTGGATATACAGTTGCACCTCGTTCAGAAGGAATCTGCACGCAAAACCAAAGGGACTTGGATGCCTAACGCCATCTTTCTTCCCCCTGTAGATTTTCTTCTGAATGCGTCAGCGGCGCAGCTTTTCGTTCGCCTGCAGACAATCTGCAATGGGGCTCTCAGGGACGAGAGGTTAGGCGAGGGATCGCCATTCCCCACCCAGTTTAAGCGCGGCGGCGGCTATTTGGCCCCGCCGCGCTTCTGAGCATACATTGTAATCATTTTTTTGTTGACACCTCCCTCTTTTAGACATAAATAAGCGCTGACGATAGCCGGCACCGGCAAGTCGATATTTCAGGTTTATCTATCGCATTTGAGAGGAGTGATAGTTATGGCGAAAGACCTGTCTGACGCGGCGACAGACGATTTCGATGATGCCTTCGAAGACGATTCTCCCGACGGTTTTGATCGCGGAGTGTTTATGGGAGGGCGGGATAACTCCATCCGAAGAAAGATCGAGGAGCGCATGGAGCGGCGGCGCCTGATCGAGGATCTGGGGTTGGATGAGTTGGAGTTGGATTTCTGATAATTTCTTGGGGTTTCCCGCCATAACCCAAAGTCTGGGTGTCGCCGCAAGGTTCTTTGCGACCTTGAATCGAAGGAGATATGCGGCCGAGTAGCGCATCCATCAATATGAATGCGGGCATGCTAAAGCTCAAGGAAGAGCGGCTTCCTTTATCTTGTTCAATTGTTGATTGAAGTTGTTCAATATAGGAAGTAGATCGCTTTGGCTATTGCGGATAATCTGATTTCTCGCTTGTTCGAGAGTCCGTTCTGCTTCGTCAATATTCCCTTCTTCAATGAGCAGCTTAACTCGGTATAGTCCAGATTCTGCATGCCCGTTGTCGAATCGAGTCTGCAGTCTTTTGTGCGCATGCCGCTTGTCGCCCGAGACATAAAGAAACTCCACCGCATAGTATTCTATAGTCCAGGGTCCTAGGCCGTTTTTCTCGTAGCTGGTGCTGATATCATCTAGCGCCGAAACCAGATCCGCAGCGTTTAGCTGCGTGCAGCCACCGGCTTTATAAAGAGAGAGGGTATTAGTTAATGCCTGGGCCAGCTCATTGCTAACGCCCAGGCTCTCAGCGCTTTTTAACCTCTCATATTCATTGTTGTTAATGGTGGCTCCTGCTTCACAAAGAATGTACAGCCGTTGTATATGTCGGTTCAGAGTGTTGCTATGAGAAATTGCTTTATTTATCGCGGCAAATGCGATTTTGTAGTCCTTCTGCTCTAATGCGAGTTGTGCATAGCTAGAAAGAGCGCGAGGTGAGTTCGGATGATAGTAGACAGATGTCGAAATAATGTTTTCCCGACTACTCCATGTGAGAGATCTTGCGTAAGTTATCGCGCTGAAGTAAGTCAAAATAATCACCATCATAACAATTGACCAATTGCGACTGGGAAGGCAATAAACAATTACCCAAGCTGCAGCTAAATATACTCCGAGACTGGGCAGGTAGTTTCTGTGCGGAAAATATAACTCTAAAGAAATAAACGTGCTTTCAACAGCATGTCCGATCAAGAAGAACGCCAACCCATATGCCGCTAACTTCGCGGGTGTACGCCTGCCAACCACACAGAATATCGATATCGCTGTCAAGGCTAGCAAAGATACAATTGTCGCTATGGGCTTAAATAATGAAGCTGATTTGACGAAATCGTCTGTAAATAACCCGATATCGCTGCCATAAGGGAAGATTATACCCTGCGCATAATCAATTAGAGCGCGCGGTTGGCTGAGAAGACGTTCCGCAAGCGTGAAATCTCGGTGGTCATAGTTTACTGTTCCAGGG
>JBFKDP010000354.1:0-4262 GCA_041619575.1 Litorivivens sp. | reverse complement strand
GATGCCGGTGGATTTGCCGCGCTTCTACCCGGACCTGGGTGATTCGCGTCTGGAAACAGCAATCTGTGTATTCCACCAGCGCTTTTCAACCAACACCCTGCCGCGCTGGCCGCTGGCGCAGCCCTTCCGCCTGCTTGCTCACAACGGTGAAATCAACACCATCGACGGCAACCGCAACTGGGCCGATGCCCGTTCGGCAAAATTTGCGTCACCGCTGCTGCCGGAAATCAGCAGCATTGCCCCACTCGTCAACCGCGAAGGTTCCGACTCCTCAAGCATGGACAATATGCTTGAGCTGCTGGTGGCGGGCGGTATGCCGCTGTTCCGCGCAGTGCGCATGATGGTGCCCCCGGCTTGGCAGAACATGGAGCATATGGATGCTGACCTGAAGGCATTCTACGAATATAACTCCATGCACATGGAACCTTGGGACGGTCCTGCGGGCATCGTTCTCACTGACGGTCGCTATGCCGTCTGTATGCTGGATCGCAATGGTCTGCGCCCGGCTCGCTGGGTTACCACCACCGACGGCTTTATTACACTGGCCTCGGAAATCGGTACTTACGATTACAAGCCTGAGGACGTGGTTGCGAAAGGCCGTGTCGGCCCCGGTCAGATTCTGGTGGTTGATACCGAGACCGGTGAAGTCATGCACACGCCGGAGGTGGATGCCCAACTCAAGACGCAGCAGCCCTATAAAAAATGGCTGAAGGAAAATGCTGTTCGTCTGGAATCCACCTTGTCGACGGACCTGGTACCTGATTTGGTCGGCAAAACTCAGCTCAAAGCCTTCCAGAAATACTTCCAGGTCAGTTTCGAAGAGCGCGAGCAGGTCTTGCGACCTCTTGCAGAAGCCGGCGCCGAAGCAGTGGGTTCCATGGGCGATGACACCCCTATGGCCGTGCTTTCCGCGCAGCAGCGCCCCCTCTACGACTATTTTCGTCAGAAATTTGCGCAGGTAACCAACCCACCCATCGATCCGCTGCGTGAAGCGATCGTGATGAGCCTTGAAACCTGTCTGGGACGTGAGAAAAACGTTTTTGAAGAGACACCGGACCACGCTGAACGCTTGATTCTGTCAAGCCCGGTGTTGTCGCCGGACAAATTCCAGCGTTTGCTGGAACTGAATAATGAGCGATTCGCGATCGAGCGCATTGATCTGAGCTACGACCCGGCAGAGACCAATCTAGAGGCTGCCATTCAGGCGGTTGTCGAGGCTGCGGCCGCTGCAGTCAGAAAGGGTAAAACCATCTTGCTCCTCAGTGATCGCGGCATTGAGCCCGGCCTGCTGGCTGTGCACTCACTGATGGCTACGGGCGCGGTTCACCATCACCTGATCAAACAGGGCTTACGCTGCGACGCCAATATCGTGGTTGAGTCCGGCAGTGCCCGCGACTCCCATCAGCTCGCCTGCCTGTTTGGCTTCGGCGCGACGGCGGTCTACCCCTACATGGCCTACAGCGTGATTTCCGATATGCTGCGAACCGGCGAGTTGGTAGGGGATACTCACCAGTGCCACACTGCCTATCGCAAGGGAATCAACAAAGGCCTGTTGAAAATTCTCTCGAAAATGGGGATTTCAACCATTGCCTCTTATCGTGGCGCGCAACTGTTCGAGATTGTTGGTCTCGATGAGCGCGTGGTTGAGCTCTGCTTCAGAGGGACGGCCAGTCGTATTCAGGGCGCCGATTTTGCGGAATTGCAGCGTGATCAGGAGGCTTTGGCCACTATTGCCTGGATTCCTCGCAAACCGATCTCCCCCGGCGGTCAGCTCAAGTTTGTGCACGGTCAAGAATTTCACGCCTTCAACCCAGATGTGGTCAAAGGTTTGCAAGATGCGGTTCAGTCTGGTGACTACAAAAAGTGGCAGCGCTACAGTGCCATGGTTAATGGCCGCCCGGTGGCAACACTGCGCGACCTGCTCAACCTGAAAGAAGTTACGCCAATTCCACTGGATGAAGTCGAACCGATTGAGGCCATCTTGCCGCGATTCGATTCGGCGGGTATGTCACTCGGTGCCTTGAGCCCTGAAGCCCACGAAGCACTGGCCGCTGCCATGAACCGCCTCGGTGGACGTTCGAACTCTGGTGAGGGCGGGGAAGACGCCGCACGCTATGGCACCGAGCGCAGTTCAAAGATCAAGCAGGTTGCCTCGGGCCGTTTCGGTGTAACCCCTCACTATCTTGTGAATGCCGAAGTGCTGCAGATCAAAGTCGCGCAGGGTGCAAAACCCGGCGAAGGCGGACAGTTGCCCGGTGGTAAGGTCAATGAATTGATCGCCAGGCTGCGATATTCCGTGCCCGGCGTGACACTTATTTCGCCGCCACCGCACCACGATATCTATTCTATTGAAGATCTGGCCCAGCTAATCTTTGACCTTAAACAGGTCAATCCGGAAGCACTGGTATCGGTCAAATTGGTCTCCGAGCCCGGCGTCGGCACAATTGCGGCCGGTGTCGCCAAAGCCTACGCTGATCTGATCACCATCTCCGGCTACGACGGCGGTACAGCCGCGAGCCCGATTACTTCCATTCGCTATGCCGGTTCACCCTGGGAGCTGGGGCTGGCTGAGGCGCAGCAGACACTGCGCGGGAATGGTTTGCGTGGCAAGGTCAGGGTCCAGACCGACGGTGGTTTGAAAACGGGCCTCGATGTGATCAAAGCCGCCATCTTGGGTGCGGAGAGCTTCGGCTTTGGTACCACGCCAATGGTGGCGCTGGGCTGTAAATACCTGAGAATCTGTCACTTGAACAATTGTGCCACGGGTGTTGCCACCCAGGATGCACGCTTGCGCGATGCCCATTACATTGGCACCGTCGAGATGGTGATGAATTTCTTTACCTTTATGGCAATGGAGACCCGGGAGCTGCTGGCGAGTCTCGGTTTACGCAGCATGTCAGAGCTGATTGGGCGCACAGACCTGCTTGAAAAACACGCGGGCAAAACCGCCAAGCATGGTCAGATTGACCTGTCACCGGTGCTCTACAAGTCGCCTGAAGCCGAAGGGCAACCTGAATTTTGTCAGGTTTCGGTTAACGCACCTTTTGACAAAGGTGAGAAAGCCGAAGCAATGGTCAGCGCGACTCTGGATGCGATCGACGGCAAACGCGGCGGTGAGTTTGCATTTAAGGTAACCAACTGCGACCGTTCGATTGGCGCTAGGCTGTCGGGTGAAATCGCCAAACGTTATGGCAATGATGGCATGGCGGACGCCCCTATTACTCTGCGCCTGAGCGGGACAGTTGGGCAAAGTTTTGGTGTGTGGAACGCCGGCGGTCTGCACATGTACCTTGAGGGCGACGCCAACGATTATGTCGGCAAGGGTATGGCTGGCAGCAAACTGGTTATCTATCCGCCGCGCGGCAGTCGCTTTGCATCCCAGGATACAGCCATCGTCGGCAACACCTGCCTTTACGGCGCAACGGGTGGTCGCCTGTTCGCCAGTGGCCGCGCCGGTGAGCGCTTCGGCGTGCGTAACTCCGGTGCCCATGCGGTTGTCGAAGGCGCCGGTGATCATTGCTGCGAGTATATGACCGGCGGCAATATTACGGTGCTGGGTCCGACCGGGGTGAACTTCGGCGCGGGCATGACTGGCGGTTTTGCCTATGTGCTGGATATGGAGCATCGTTTTGTCGATCGCTACAACAGCGAACTGGTCGAGATCTGCCGCATTACCTCCGAGTCTATGGAGGCGTACCGCGCGCATCTGCGTGCCAATATTCAAGAGCATGTTGCGGAAACAGGGTCAGCCTGGGGAGCCGAGATTCTCGATAATTTCTCGGACTACGCGAGCAAGTTCTGGATGGTCAAGCCCAAGGCGGCGAGCCTGGGTCAACTGCTGGCAAACACACGCCAGCGCCCTGAGTAAGTTGGCCCGGGAAGAATTGAGGTAGAGTTATGACGGAACGTCAGAGTAATAATTTTCAGTTTTTGGATGTGGGTCGCCTAGATCCTGATAAAAAGGCGATGCATGTCCGTACCGCTGAATTTGTCGAAATCTATGAGCCCTATCGCGAAACCCAGGTTAGCGCCCAGGCCGATCGTTGTCTGGCGTGTGGTAACCCCTACTGCGAATGGAAGTGCCCGGTTCATAACTACATTCCCAACTGGTTGAAGCTGGTTAGCGAGGGTAATCTGTTTGAAGCGGCAGAATTGTCGCACCAGACAAATACGCTGCCGGAAGTGTGCGGTCGCGTTTGTCCGCAAGACCGGTTGTGCGAAGGTGCCTGTACCCTTGAAGATGGCTTTGGTGCCGTGACTAT
>JBFKDP010000353.1:0-4262 GCA_041619575.1 Litorivivens sp. | reverse complement strand
GACACGCTGCACCAGCCAGTCAGATAGACCGCTGCGGCCGAAACTTGTGACTGCCCTTACCATACCCACAACCCCGCTATAACAATGAGTAGTGCCGACACGACAAAGACGAGCTGCGCACCGCGAACACCACCTTCCATGGACTCGCCAATACCGGCGTCCATGACCAGATGTTTTACGCCGGCGACAGAGTGGTAGATCACACCCGAAAGGGTTCCCCACACCAGCAATTTACCGAAAAATGAATCAAGGCATTCCTGCGCCGCGACAAAGCCTTCCGGGCCACTGAGGCTTTGCCCCAGCAAAGCAAACAGAATGGCAACGGCGAAGAAGATGAAAGCCCCACTTGCGCGATGCAAGATAGAAGCATAGGCGGTAATAGGCAGGGCCATAGTACCGATATCGAGGTTTACGGGTCGTTTATCGTTCACGGTTAATTCACACTTTTTCTGGCCCGGCTACAGCAGGCGATTCAAAGGATGTGGTGCATAACTGTATTTCCAGCCAAGCCCCCATAGTGGGTTGCACGGCCACTATATATAGTGTGAATACCGTACATACTGGAAACGCCGCGCATTATAGGGCGATCAAGGGGCAATTACAAACCGCTTTCCCCCGCCGCAACGCAGGGCAAAAAAAAGTTTTTTCAAGCGCTTAGCGAGTTTTATGCACCAAAATATTGCCGCAGATGACTACAAGCCGACGGTGTTTGCCGCTTTTCATAGCAATACGGGCAGGATCTGAGCAAATGGTCTATTTTTTGATCGAATTTTCCAAGTGATAACGACAAAACGGCAAAGTATGCAACGTTGACAAAACATTTCGAGGCTCTATATTTGTCGCTCCGGCAAAGTGTCCCGTCACCTATATCAGTGACCGGCCACCATGTTCAAAAGACAGTAACAGGAGCTCGTCCTAATGAGTGACAAGAAAGCCAGTCTGACGATTGATGGCAAAACCATCGACCTGAACGTGTATTCAGGTACTATCGGCCCAGACGTTGTTGAAGTAAGTGCATTGACGGGCGAAGGTTATTTCACCTATGACCCAGGCTTTGTATCCACCGCGGCCTGCGAGTCAAAAATCACCTATATCGATGGCGGCAAAGGTGTACTGCTGCACCGAGGCTACCCCATCGAGCAACTCGCTGAACAGTCCGACTATCTGGAAACCTGCTACCTGCTGCTGTACGGCGAGCTGCCAGACAAGAAGCAAAAAGAGGCCTTCACCAAAAACGTGCGTATGCACACCATGGTGAACGACCAGATGAGCACCTTCTTCAAGGGCTTTCGTCGCGACGCACACCCGATGGCCATTATGTGTGGCGTCGTTGGCGCACTGTCAGCTTTCTACCACGACTCGCTGGATATCAGCGACGAGCGTCACCGCGAAATTTCGGCTATCCGTCTGATCGCCAAGATGCCAACCCTGGCTGCCATGACCTACAAGTACACCATCGGCCAGCCCTTCATGTATCCGCGCAATGATCTGAGTTACTCGGAAAATTTCCTGTACATGATGTTCGGTAACCCCTGTGAAGATTACAAAGTAAACCCGGTTCTGGCCAAGGCCATGGACAAGATCTTCCTGCTGCACGCCGACCACGAGCAGAACGCATCAACTTCGACTGTCCGCCTCGCCGGCTCGACAGGCGCTAACCCATTTGCCTGTATTTCTGCGGGTATTGCAGCATTGTGGGGGCCCTCCCACGGTGGCGCCAACGAAGCCGTACTCGAAATGCTCAATGAAATCGGTGACGAGTCACGCATCGAAGAGTTTGTTGCCAAGGCGAAAGACAAGAACGATCCTTTCCGCCTGATGGGCTTTGGTCACCGCGTTTACAAGAACTTTGACCCGCGCGCCAAGGTCATGAAGCAAGCCGCCGACGAAGTTCTGAAAGAACTCGGACTGGAAAACGATCCGCTGCTGAAGATCGCCAAGCGCCTGGAACAAATCGCGCTGGAAGATTCTTACTTCATCGAGAAGAAGCTCTATCCAAACGTGGATTTCTATTCGGGCATTATCCTCAAAGCCCTGGGCATTCCAACGTCCATGTTCACTGTAATTTTTGCTCTGGGCCGAACCCCGGGCTGGATTGCACATTGGAACGAAATGCATCAGGACAACTCGCGAATTGGTCGCCCTCGCCAGCTTTACACTGGCCCCGCCCAACGCGATTTTGTGAGCGTGGACAAGCGCTAATCGCGCTATCTGCTCGAAAAAAGGCCGCTTTCGCGGCCTTTTTTATGATTGCCTGACAGACTATTTAAGCGGCACTGTAATGCCAATTTCTCCACCATCAAGATTCTGCAGGTTTTTTTCCGGCGAAGGTTCCTCAATCATATAGAGCTTACCTTTAAGCTTGATGGACTCCTCACCTTTTTTCTTATCCGGTGCAGTAAAGAAATTCGGGCCCTTATCACTCTCGGCAAAAAGGTGGTCAGAGTTCTCTTCCGGCTGTGGCGGTGTCAGATCCAGTGGCGATGCTTGCACAGATTCGTCCCGCGCATATGTCTGCACAAGCTCGCCTCTATTTTCATCACTCTGGCGAGAGGGCTCACCAGCACCTGCCTGTGATGCACCCTGCATCGACGAATACTCCGTTACGGAAGTCACATCAGTGACGTCCAATGCACCCGTCTCAGTCGAATCAGGTGGTGCTTTCAGACACCCTGCCAGAAGTAACGCAGACATCAAACCGCAAACTCTATACAAATCGATCAAGACCACTCCTTCATCCACGAAACACTGAGCTTGCGACGCACTATACGCCACTGTCCACCCACCTTGAGCAAGCTATCGTGATAGCAGCAACCCACAAGCACTGTCGCATCCTTTGATTGTAGAGGATTAAAACACTCTGTGCGGCTAGTCGCTGTATCACCCTCAACATCAATGACGAAATTTCCCAGCAAATGCTGCCACCCGTCAAATTTGGACATCGCCTCGCCCAGCCAGTTCACCAGTTCGGCAGGACTGCCCTTAATCCCACCCGCGGCGCTATAATCAACGTCAGCTTCCGGAGCAAACACCTCGGTAAGTATGCGTTGCGGCTGGTGGGTATCCAGTGCATTCGCGTAGCTGGTCAAGACACGCTGTACAGCATCGCGCTCCAGCAGAGTCTGCAGTTTATCCATTTCCCTCTCCTCGTTTTAAACTCACAACCAATAATTGCGGCCGACTGTTGATCCCTTTCAAGCGGAAGGATTAAATGATCGCACTCACGCATTTAACCCACTATTACACAGAGGACATTATGGGACGACTAGAAGGAAAAGTGGCTATTGTCACTGGCGGCGCTCGCGGCATGGGAGAAACCACTGCCCTCCTTTTTGCTGAAGAGGGTGCCACCGTGGTCATTGCTGACGTGCTCGATAAAGAAGGCGAAGCGGTAGCAGCTGCCATCGGAGAGCGTGGTCACTACGTTCATGTCGATGTCAGTGATGAAAGCGACTGGCAAAAAGCGGTCGCACTGGCCACCTCCCTGGGTAGCTATCAGATTCTGGTCAACAATGCCGCCATCCTTTACGCGGCAGCCATTACTGATGCTAGTCCCGATGACTATATGCGCGTTATCCGCGTCAACCAGCTGGGTCCCTACATTGGCATGCGCGAGTCCTTTGCCGCCATGAAGGCCGCCGGCGGCGGTTCCATCATCAACATTTCCTCCATTGATGGCCTGCAATCCAAAAATGGATTGAGCGCCTACTCCTCCAGCAAATGGGCACTGCGTGGGCTGAGTAAATCGGCGGCCATTGAATTTGGCCCTCACAACATCCGCGTAAACACCGTGCACCCCGGCGGGGTTTTCACGGCTATGCACAGTGCTGGCGATAAAACCGAACCGGGCGATGAAGACAACGCTTTCTACAGCCAACACCCTTTACCACGCGTAGGCCTGCCCATCGAAATCGCGAAAATGTCGCTCTACCTCGCATCCGATGACAGCAGCTACTCGACCGGCGCCGAGTTTATCGTCGACGGCGGCTGGAGTGCAGGTATGCGTCTGGACTTACTGCCCAGCCCGCAATAGCAGGCAAAAAAAAGGCCGCTCAATCGAGCGGCCTTTCATTACTGACACTCGCCTGATTTAAAGCGATTCATCCTCGGCAATGTAGTCGATACGTGGGTAGGCTATCCATTTGAAGATCTGGTCGTGCCCACAAATCATGCACCTGTGCGGGGTATCACCTGTCTTCGTATCCATCTCACCGGACTTTTCCATCATGCCATGGGAACACTTGTCGCAGACGTAGTTAACT
>JBFKDP010000352.1:0-4280 GCA_041619575.1 Litorivivens sp. | reverse complement strand
TATGAGCGTGACGCCCTGCTGCAAACCTCCGGCCAGCAAGATACCTCGATACTCTGCTCTCTGCTGGGCTTATGCTCGAATGTACCGCCAAGCACTTCACAGGTGATTGTAGAGGGTAAGACCAGTATTGCGGCGCTGACAGGTGAGCAAATTTTGACGTCCTCACCGCGACACCGCCTGGCGATCACTCAGCGCCTGGAAGGTGTCGAGTCTGAGGTGACCCTCGATAGTGGCCAGGAACTACTGGATGAACCTCATACGTCGGTAGAGGCCGGTGTGAAATATTTTCGGCGTTCGCAGTGGTTTGAGCGCGATGTTCGCTGGAGTTTGCAGGGCTTTGTGGAGGCCGGGCTTAGTGGCGACCAGGGCACCCTGAGTACAAGTGATAGCGCTGAAAACCCGGAAGCAGTGTCAGCGGGCAAGCGTACAGCGGAATATGTACTCTACAAGCCCAAGCTGGGTTTAAAGGTCGCGGTCGGCGAAAGTGTAAGCTTTGATCTGGATGTGTTGTCTCAGATTTCTGATGGTAAACAGGTGCCCCAGCAGCAGCAATTTGTTCTGGGTGGGCTCTCAACTATGAGCGCCTACCTACCCGGCAGTTTGATCGGGGATTCTGGCCTTTACGGTCGGGCGCAACTCCAGGGACAGTGGCGCCCCGCGGGCTTGGAACTGAAGCCTTCACTGTTTGTTGAGTACGGTCAGGCTTGGTTTGAGGATGTGAAGGGAGATTTAGGGGATACCCGTACCCTCGTTGATTGGGGGCTGCGCGTTGAGGGCGAAATTGCCAGCGATCTGATGTTGCAGTTTGTGGCTGCGTTTCCGATCAGCGACGACAATATTGACTCCGAGATTATTGAGACGATGGAAGTTGATTTTTACTGGCACCTCGAAAAACGGTTTTAAATCAGCTTAGGCCGGCAGTTGCAACCTGAGGCGCGCGCCTCCCAGCGGTGAGTCTTCGGCGAAAAGTGCTGCGTTATAGGCACTGACGATATCGGCGGCAACGGAAAGCCCAAGGCCCTGACCGCTGCCATATTGGTCGCCGCGATTGCCGCGTTGCATCAAAAGCTCGGCGGTAGCCTTTGGAAAGCCGGGGCCGTCATCGTCTATACACAGAGTTACCGTCTGTTTATTGTCGTTGGTCCCGGACACCGTTACTTTAGTTTTGGCTGCTTTGTATGCGTTGTCCAGAAGATTACCCAGTAATTCCATCATGTCTTGCTCATCTACCCCAAGCTCAAGGGTGGCCGTGCAATTCATTGTGATATCGAGCTTTTTGTCTCGATAAACCTTGTCGAGGGAATCAGTCAGTCTTTTCAATAGGGGTAGCAGGGCAGTTTTCGAGCCCAGTGTTCGCGGCCCCGTGCTTACCGCTCGCTGTAATTGGTAGGAGATAATATCCTCCATTTTGCTTAGCTGCTCGTCGAAGACCTTGTCGTTGTGTTCGCTGCGAGTGACACGCAATACGCTCAGTGGCGTCTTTAGGCTGTGGGCCAGATCAGCCAATGTGTTGCGATAGCGTTCACGCTGTTGATGTTCTTTTTCCAAAAGACGGTTGAGGTTGCGAGTGATTCCTGTGAGCTCTTTTGGATAGTCGCTGCCTAGATTGGCGCGATTGCCACTCTCCAAGCCGCGCAGCTCCCGCGCGAGTCGTCCAAGGGGAGACAGCCCCCAGCGCAGCACCAGGAGCTGAATGGTTAATAGCAGTAGTCCAGCTAGGCCTAACCACAAGGCGATATTCTTGCGAAAACTCAGTACTTCAGTTTGAAAAGACTCCTGATTATTGAGGAGGGTAAAGACCAGAGGGTAGTCGACGCCAAACTCGTCTTCCCAGATAACGTGGTAGCGATACCTGAAGTATTCTTCATCTCGAGCTCGGAAGCGATCAAAGACTTCTAGGCCAGGCGGGGTATCGGCAAAGGCGTCGGTGAGAAACTCCATGGAGTTGGCTGAAGAAGATTGCCACTGCAGCAGGCCGCCACTGGTGTGGATAAAGGCATACAGGCCCGAACGAAATTGCCAAAATCGAGGTTCCCGCAGGCGCTCGACGGAAATGGCTTGGGTATTGCTCCACTCCATAACCCCCAGAATTCCGTAAAACTGCAATTGCAGTTGCGAGCGCTGTGCGTCCAGCAGGCTGCGCGTATGAGCCTGATCGATGGAGTAGCCGGTTATTCCAAGAAATAGTGGCAAAATAAGAACGCTGGCTATAAGCAAGCGGCGGACGATGGATCCGTGGTAAGAGGCTTTCATTCCAGGGGTTTGAGCTCGAAGCGATAGCCGCGACCGCGAACTGTGGTGATTGGTTTAAGCTCACCATCGGGGTCCAGTTTTTTCCGCAGTCGCGCAATAAACACTTCGATGACGTTGCTGTCGCGATCAAAATCCTGATCGTAAAGATGTTCAGTTAGCTCTGATTTGGAAACGATCTGGCCGCTGCGAAGTGCGAGGTATTCTAGGGAGTTGTATTCGTAGGTGGTGAGATCAAGAAACTGATCGCCTACTCGGACCGATTTTGCACGTGTGTCCAGGCAAAAATTTTCGAAGCGCATTTCCGAGCTTGCAAAGCCTGCAGATCGGCGGATTAGCGCATTCGCGCGCGCAAGAATTTCTTCAATCTGAAATGGTTTGACAACATAGTCGTCGGCGCCGGCTTCTAGCCCGGTGACCTTGTCCTGCCACTTGCCGCGAGCGGTGAGTACCAGGACGGGAAATTTGCGATTGTTTTCCCGCCAGCGCTGTATGACCTGTATACCGTCCAGTTTTGGCAGCCCCAGATCGACGATGGCCAGATCGTAATCGTACTCATTGCCGAGAAAAAGACCATCCTCCCCGTCACTGCTTTTGTCGCAGGCAAAGCCTTCTTTTTCGAGTTTGCTGGCCAGAAATTCCAGCAGTTCAAGTTCGTCTTCAACGATCAGCACACGCATGGGGGATCTTCTTATATTAGCCTGTATAGCGGCGGTTAATCGGGTCTGACGGTCACGGTTTTGACTTTGCCGTTGTCCTGCAGCACGCGGACGCGATAGAGACCGTTGCCCAAGTGGCGGGCACCCACGACTTTGCCATTGTATCGGCGCTCGGCGATCGCTACTGCTCGTTCGGAACTGAAGGATTCGGTTCTGGCGCCCCTGTCATCAGGCAGTGTTGGCCGAAGATTGGGCGCTCTATCCAGCACGGGCAGCGCATAGGCGGGAAGCACCACTATCATGGCTATAAGCACAATCGCGCTCGATTGCAGCAGCGCACGGATTTTCATTGCAGTAAATGTCATAACTTCATCAACTGGCCGGTGTTACTGTGACATTGACCCTAAGCTTTTTGCCTGGGTGTTCTGGCAAACGGGTCTGGTACTCCACCCCATGGTAACGGTATGTGACGTCGTAGCCAACAAGCTCCTTTTTCCAATGCCTGTCATAGACGGTTTCGCAGCGGCGCTCGACATGGTAGTGGCCATCATCACGTGCGGAGTGGCTGCCAATTGCCGCGCCGACACCGGCACCGACAAACGCCCCCATTTTCTTGTTGCTGCTACCGTGGCCCACATTATGCCCGATGACGCCGCCAATAATGGCACCCAGCAGCGGCGCGGCTGAATTTTTGCGTTGTTCATAGTATACCGTTTCGTCCCAGCAGTATTCCCTCGGTTCCTCGAATGCAACCTCCTCATAAACGGGGTCGACGCGCGTAACCTGTGCGAACTGCTTGTGAGCATTGTGGTCAGCGAAGACGATTTGTGTAGCGATCAGACCTGTCAGGGCAAAGGCAGATTTCATGGAGTTACTCAACTTCCCAAGGATAGCTTAAGCATACGCAAGTCAGGCTGAATACAGGCTGAATCGGCCATTGATTTAAGGCACCCAGAGCTTTATAACATCAGCTCCAAGAATCCGGGGGAGACTATGAAACTTTATACATTTGATATTGCACCGAATCCACGCCGCCTGGGCATGTTTCTCAAGTACAAGGGTATCGAGCTTGAAACTGAGCAGATTGACCTCGGCAAAAGGGAACAGTTCAAGGATAGCTTTCGGGCCCTTAACCCCGATTGTTCAGTGCCGACGCTGCAACTTGATGACGGTGCAGTTCTCGTCGACGTAGTCGCCATCTGTCTCTACCTCGAAGCTAAATTTCCTGAAAAGCCCCTGATGGGTAGCGATGATCTCGAACGTGCCCAGATTATCGGATGGATGCATCGTATCTTTACGAACGGTCTGATGTCTGTGGCAGAGATGCTGAGAAACCAGGGCGACGCCTTCAAGGGCAGGGCATTGCCTGGC
>JBFKDP010000351.1:0-4289 GCA_041619575.1 Litorivivens sp. | reverse complement strand
GCTGGCCGCTGCCAGTTTGATGGGCATAACAAATTGCTCCATACCTCATGTGTAACTCAGGAATCGGTAAATGTTTCGCAAAAGGCTCACATCTACGCTTTTTCTGAACGCGGGCCCCGAGGAAGAGGGCCTTACAGGGGCAATCTCGAAGCACTCAACGATGTTAGTAACTTGATGCTCATGTGTTACGACTGCCATAAGAAAATCGACCAGGCTGGCGGAGCCGAGCGATATCCTGCAGAGCTTTTAATACATTGGAAGGAGCAGCATGAACGACGCATAGAGATAGTGACTGGTATTGCCCCCGACAAAAAGTCCAATATCGTGCTGTACGGCGCCAATATCGGCTCCGAGAAATCGCCAATCCAATACCATGCCTGCGTTGAGGCCATGTTTCCGCAATGGTATCCGGCTACCGAAAGGCCCGTACTCGCCTCCATGACATCCGAGCTGAATGACAGCTCACCGCAATACTGGCAAACAGAATCCCAGCATCTTCAAAAAACCTTCCAGCGCAAAATTCTGCCGATTATCGAAGATGAGCCCTGCAAGCATTTTTCTGTGTTTGCGCTCGCACCTCAGCCCTTGCTGGTACAGCTAGGTGCTTTGCTCACCGATAAAATCGACGTGGAGACTTACCAGCCTCATAGAGAGCCCAAAGGCTGGGTGTGGCAGGACTGTGAAGATGAATTTGATTACATCATAAACAGACCGGAAAACTTCTGCGGAAAACCTGCACTGATTGTATCACTGAGTGATCACGTGTCGCATGAGCGCGTCACCAGGGTGATCGGTGAGGATACATCGATCTGGGAAATAACCCTCGAGAATCCGCACAACGATTTTATGCAAGCCAAGCAGCAACTTTCTCTTTTCAGAAAACACCTGAGAAGCCTGATTGTCCAAATCAAGCACGCGCACGGTGAAGCGACACCTCTTCATATTTTCCCGGTGATGCCTGTTTCGTGCGCTATCGAATTCGGTCGAGCAAGAATGCCCAAGGCCGATATGCCTTGGTTAATTTACGATCACGACATGAAGACCAGGGAATTTGTTAAAGCTATTGAACTAAAAGGTGACCTGCATGCTGGCTAATCGAAGTAACGAGGTACTGAAAAGTATCCTTGAAAAAATTGAACTACCCGATAGCGCCTATGAAAAGGCTGAAAAGCGCTATAAAGATATTGGTGAGTGGCTACACCGTGAAGAATCAACATGCCTTGAATACGATCCGTTAGTGTATTCGCAAGGATCATTCAGGCTAGGCACAGCCATCAAGCCGGATTCAGACGAAGAGTACGACCTAGATATGGGCTGTAACCTGCGCCGGGGATTTAGCAAGAGCGATATCACACAGGAGCAGCTAAAAAACCATGTTGGTGCTGAGCTGGAGCTATATCGCAAAGCACGCGGCATAAAGGAAGAGCTTTCTGAGAAGAAGCGTTGCTGGCGGCTTGTGTACGCCGAAGGGTTAAGTTTCCACATGGATATAGTGCCCTGCATCCCTGAGACTGCATCAGGCAGGAACGCCTTAAAGATGCGCATGGTCGAAAATTCTCTTTTTGACAATGCACTCGCGGAGAACGTGTCCGAGCTGGCCGTTTTGATTACGGACAATACCGACCCCGAGTACTCGGCGATGACAGACAACTGGCGGATTAGTAACCCGGAAGGCTACGCACGATGGTTTGAAACTCGCATAAAAACTGCACTACCGATCATTAACGAACGTGAAGCACACTTTAAGGCCAGCATTGATAGCATTCCCTACTACAAATGGAAAACGCCCCTTCAGCAAGCCATACAGCTTTTAAAGCGTCATCGCGATACGATGTTCAAAGGTGACGAGGACAGCAAGCCTATTTCTGTGATTATCAATACCTTGGCGGCAAAAGCCTACCAAGGTGAGAACGATTTAGCATCCGCATTAGCCGGAATACTCGAGCGCATGGGCGACTACATTAGTGCCAACGCTCCGCTAGTACCAAACCCTGTAAACCCTGCTGAAGACTTTGCCGACAAATGGTATGACGATAGCTGCGCTCAATATAAACTACAGGACAATTTCTACAGATGGCTTCTCCAGGCTAAAGCTGACTTTTCGGCCTTACGCTCCAAAGAAAACACCCAACAAGTGGTCGAGGCCGCTGAGCGCGGCCTTGATATCAAACTGGATGAAGCGTCTGTCGCGCTAGCTCTGGGACTGTCTGCGCCTGTGATTAAGCCAACCAAAGAGATACTTAGCTCTGACCCCAAGCCGTGGTTTGATCAATAGATGCGGCTTTGGGACGACATCGGTCTGCAGGACTTCCTAGCGACACATCCAAAAATTAGGATCGTTGAACTCGATACTGACCAGATAGCTCTTGCAGGTGAATACCATTTAAAGGCGCAGATTGCGGGTGGCCAGCTAGTTGACCGAATATATCAGCTAAAGCTGATTTTCCCCCGTGATTACCCTAAGCGACTGCCGAAGGTGATCGATGAAGAAAGGTACTTTCCGCGCGACAAGGAGTATCACACTTATAATGACGGATCATTTTGTCTCGGCTCAGAACTGAAACTCAAGTCTCTGCTGCAGTCTGACCATACCATTACAAACTTTTTCGAAAAAATTGTTGACCGTTTTTTGTATGCGGTCTCACACCGGATTCAATTTGGCAATTTCCCTTACGGAGATCTCGCGCATGGTGAACAAGGCTTGATCGATGACTATGGCGAAATGTTCAGTGTGAATGGAAAATTGGCTGTTATGCGGGCATTGCAAGCACTTGGGAAACGTAAAAGACAAGCCAACAAGCAGCCATGCCCTTGTGGCTGCGGTTTCCGATTAGGGCGTTGTGAATATCGCTTCGTATTAAATGGCTTTCGCAAGATTGAGCGTCGTCGCTGGTTTAGGCAGCACATAAAGGAATTCTTTTCTCCGATCGAGAAGCCAAAGAAGACCTCGAAAAAGCGGATCAATAGACCAGCCCTTTAGATCGCAGGTCATTCATGATAAGTGCTGCCTCACCCTCCGAGAGTAATTGTATTCGCCAGCCTGCATCTGGGCCTGCAGAGCCCGCTGCGCCGTTACATACGCCTGCCATTCTTGGACAATGGCCTCCTGGCGCTCTGGATCAGGAATCCAGACGGGGAAAGCAGCCAACATTGATTTGTTAACCACGGTCAGCAAAGCATCACTTCTTTTTCTGCGACCTGCACTCTCCTTCGCCTGCTCAGCCCGCATTCTTTTTAGCTCAAAGAGATAGTCTTGGCTGGGCGCTGTGTTGACAAGCCAGGCCAGATACGCCGGGTCGATCCCACTGACCTTGAGCCTCAAATGAAAAAAATGGTGGTGGCATACAGCCAGCCTGGGAACATCAACGCGCTCTATATAAGACGCAAGATGTTTCTTTCCACTCATATTGAATAGCACGTCGCCAGGTTCCAGCCAGCGCGGCGCTTTTCGGCCAACCAGATGGGTTTCCGTGACCTGCGACCAATCGATCCGACCGTATTCATCGATATCTCTCGGCTGAACCATATAAACCCCACTCCCTGGAGCGGAAGCGATCTTTCCGCGCATCGGGTGGCCCGCCTGAATTGAGGCGATTTCGCCCAAGGTTTTGGTAATTTTCACATTCTATCCCGCTTAAATAACGCGTATTCCGACCATGCTATCTGCAATTTATCGGAATAATAAATCTGATACGCAGACGTAGGCGACATATATATTGACTTTAATGACTATTTACTATATAGTACGCGACCATAGCACTGCGGTGCACTTATTATTTTGTAAATCACTTAATACAAACAAAACGCTGAATCGCCTCTTGGGGCTTCCAGCGAACCACAATGAAGTAGGCCGTTACTAAGCGGAGTGTTGCCTAGTGTTTGTTTGTATCTCTCGATCCCTCCAGCCCGCGTCTTGCTTACGCATGGCCGGCACCTCACAACCAGTTCAACTTGCAAAGCCGGCTACCAGCCAACCAACATTGGCCGCCACCCCTGCAATTAAGGGGTATACTCACCGCTTACCCCTATCCGCAAGTCAGACCCGCGACCATACTCCACGCCACCTAACGCATTCTTTTGGGCGCGAATCGCTTGCGGTATTGCAATGCTGCATTCGAGCAATTCCCACGACGCGCAAACTCCACCACAAAATCGACATCAACCGTGGCCGCACAACAACTACGTTCTGCCAACAGCAAGACGCTAAGCCCGCTTTCCGGCTTATTCGACCCCGCCCCCATTCGGCCATTTCAGTATTAATTTTCGGTTTATTAACCCGAATAACCAGT
>JBFKDP010000350.1:0-4308 GCA_041619575.1 Litorivivens sp. | reverse complement strand
TGACGCATCCAACTCGACCAGATTGGCCCAGTGGCCTCAAGGTGGCTCGCCAATTGTGTGGCGTGAGTCGTACACAGAAACTGGTAATTCAAGAGAGCCTCCCGCAACAATTCAAATGATAATGGTTATCATTTGCGATAAGGGGGCGCCTGTCAAGTGCTCTTCGGTAAATCTGCGATAAGACCCCTTCAGCCGATGGGTGCGTCCGCGTGCGAGGTGCCCTCGCCGGGTGTAAAGAACAGGCAGGAGGCGTCCTTTGCCACTCGCGCGGTATGCCAGGTATTGGCTGGAACAACCAGATAGGCGCCGGGGCTCGATAAACTCAGAGACTGAATCCCTTCATCGGTTTTAAGCTCAAAAACAATTTCACCGCTGATCAGACAGACAATCTCATCACCCTTGGGATGTATTTCCCAGCTGGGCCAGTCTTTCGTAAACGCATGCAAGGCAACAAGGGCATGCCCGCGGAAGTCGCCATAGCGCTGATCCAGCACATCATACAATTCAGGCGATAACGGCAACACATCGCAGCGTTGCTGTGGAGTGAATACGACTGCCGTGTCGTTAAAGTGCTTAGCTTCCATAAAACCTCCTAGGGCGGTGGCTTTCTCAATATTGCACTTCAGAGCGACCACCGATCGACGAAATTACAGCGTTAATTGCAATAATTGAAACATCGAGCACCTATCATGTCAGGTTCATACCCGGCCCTGAAGTGCTTTAGGGCTTCCGATCACCGTCGCCCTGACCTACTATATTTCAAGTTAGGGAAAACATCTGACAAAAACGATAAAACAGTAACTGCCTCTTACGGAGATACATCATGGGCACGATTGTACTAATTCTTATTCTGCTTGTTGCCGGCGTCCTGTTTACTTTTCTTGGTCAGTCGGCCACTCAATCCAAAAACAAACGCACTCTGCAGACCCTGAGCGTTCTGGCCTACCTGGCCTCATTACTGATTCTGGCCATGGCAAGCTATACAACAGTGCCGGCAGGTCACGTCAAAGTGGCCAGCCTGTTTGGTAAAGTGCAAGCCACGCCCTACGCTGAGGGGCTGCACTTCCCGGTGAATCCGCTTTATTCCTGGTCGGAATTCGACCTGCGCCAGAAAACCCACAAGGAAACCGCTGGCGTTCCCTCCGAAGACAAATTGGTTACAGAAATGGATGTGTCAGTGCAGTACCGCACTATCGGAAGCATGGCGCCGGATATTTTGCGAAACACCGGGCAGACACGCGATATTATTGATGTTCATTTGATACCCAAGCTGCGCTCCATCCTGCGTGAACAGGGCAAAGGGGTTGCACAGGCCCAGGACTTCTTTCTCGAATCTGTGCAAGCGCAACTACAGGCCACTCTGCAAGCTTCACTGGCAGAATATCTCGCGCCCAAAGGTCTACAGGTCGAAACCGTACTGATACGCGATGTCGTCTTGCCCGCCGTCATTCGCAACTCCATTACGGAAACCAAAAAGCGGGAACAAGAAGTGCTGAAACAACAGGCCGAGTTGGAACGTTTCGCGACTGAACAGAACCAAAAGGTGAAGCAAGCCGAATCGGAGCTGCAAGCAGCAAAACTGGAAGCGGAAAAAATTCGTGCACTGGCGGACGCCGAAGCTTATCAAATTGATGTCATCAACAAGCAGCTCGCCAAGTCGCCGAACTATATCAAGCTCAAGCAGGTTGAGCGCTGGAACGGTGTTCTACCTAAGTACGCGGGCGGTGACAGCGTACCCTTCCTGGATTTGCGCAAGGAATAAATGCGTGCGCCTGTGCAGGGAAAAGGCCTGACAGGCGCACTTTCCAAGCTAGGCCTTACGATTAAAGTCTGGCTTTCGCTTCTCGAAAAAGGCGGCAGCAGCTTCTTCAACGTCACCGGTCAAGCCGTTCAGAATCTGATTGCGGTTTTCGATTTGCATGGCTTCTTCCAAGCTACCGGCATTAAGATTCGCCCACATCGCCTGCTTGGTTGATATCAAACCATAGGGGCTGAAATCACAGAGCGACTGCCCCAATTGAATAGCCTCATCCAGCAATTGTGTAGCATCCGCAATACGCGTGACCAGGCCCCACTGCTCGGCCTGTTTCGCATCCAGCACTCGCGCAGTCATCATCATATCGTGGGCCCGGGCTGCACCAATAAGATGTGGCAAGGTGTAGCTGACACCTATATCGCAACCCGACACGCCCAGCCGGATAAACTGGGTGCAGAATTTGGCATCGCTGGCAGCAATACGTAGATCACAGCCAAGAGCCAACGCCAAACCACCGCCATAAGCATGGCCATTAACGGCGGCAATAATGGGCTGCTGAATTTTACGCATTCTCAACACTAAACCCGCCATGTATTCCTGCGCGCGCATACCGGCGCGCGGACCAGTACCAATATCGCCAACCGTTTTCGCGATGGATTCACTATTGGCATGATCCAGAAGATCCAGCCCGGAACAGAATGACTGACCCTCTCCCGTAAGGATCACCACCCGGCACTGCTGGTTTTGGTCAACTTCGTCGAGGGCCGCATAAAGCGCCTGAGCCATTCCCCAGCTCAGCGCATTGCGGGTCTGCGGTCTATTCAGGCGGATACAGGCAATGCCGTCACTGGGGTATTCAACACGTACGTCAGCCATTTTCTTGCTCCTACAGGGCGCAATATCCGCCATCAGTCACTAAAGTGGAGCCGGTGGTAAAGCTCGACATATCACTGAGCAGGTAGAGCACAGGCCCGAGAATTTCATCAGTGTCGGCAATTCGCTTCATCAGGCTGGCATCAATGGCCCCCTGTTCCATGCCTGGTATTGCTGCCGCGCTGCTGTCAAACAAATCCGAATGGTAGCTGCCGGGGGCAAGCGAGTTAACGCGAATATTATCAGCTGCCCATTCCGCCGCCATCACTTTGGTCAAAGCGTTCAATCCCGCCTTCAAGGCTGCATAGAAGCCCTGGTACGCCGGAGGTTTAAGACCGGCCACCGATATCACGTTAATCACATTGCCGCCGCCCGCTTTAGCCATATCGGGCGCAGCGCGGGAGGCCAGGTACCAGGGGCCCATCAGATCCACTTCAAACATTTTCTGAAATAGCGAAGGCGCTAAATCTGACAAAGGGCCTGCACCGGGGTTGATTCCCGCATTATTGATAACGCCATCGATCCGGCCGTAGTGTTCGCGCACAGTAGCCAGCAGGGCATCAAGGCTCTCCGTTTGCCCGGTGTGGGCCGCTACTGCCAGGGCATCCCCCCCTTCTGATTTGATCTGGGCACACACGGTTTCACAGTTTTCAAGTTTGCGACTCGCCACTACGACTGACGCACCCGCCTTGGCCACACCCAGCGCCATCGCCCTGCCCAACCCTCTACTGCCACCCGTGATAATGATGACCTTGCCACTTAAATCTATGGAACTCATGCAACCTCCCAGTACTAAAATCGTATAACTGCGCGTCACGCCCGACATGCCATAAAGCAGACCTGCCTGCGGCTGAATGCCGTCTTCGACACTGATAGAACAATGGTATGAAACTACGCAATCACACAGCTGAACACGATTACGCTTCTGCAATAATGGGGGAGAATCTGAGTGGCGCTACTGTGAAGTGACGCTGAAATAGCCTATCAAGCCCACACACGAGACACTATCAGGAGGGGTCAAAATCCAAACTCCTGATGATGCCAATGTGATTGGCTCAGGTACGGATTTTTGAAAATTCCTTTTCCATTCGCATAAACATGTAGACGCCCATTTTATTTTCATCTTCGGTGAAGTTGTCTGTCAGTCGCCGTATAACTTTGCAGGCACTTTCAATCATCTCGTCGCAATGTTGGCGTCCAGCATCCGTCATTTCGATAACCTTCTCTCTCCCGGAACTGGGGTGTTCATGAATATGAATATACTCCAGTGGTTCTTTGGAGAGGGCACGAAGGGCCTTGGAAACACTGCTGCTGGTTACGTCGTACCAATTGGTCATCAGGCGCACGACTTCCTTGCGATTGATCATGGATTCGCCCCTGCGTTGAGCCTCTGAACGCAGTATCCACATGATGACAGTCTGGTGTCGATCAAGGCGCCCACAGGCCATCAGGCCGGCCTCTACCTTCATTCCGATGGAGTAGTGAATTGGATAAAAATAATCCAAAAACATCTCCGGCGCGTTGTCCTTCGTCGCGGGCACATCAGAAAAATCTTTCCAGTTATTATCCACTTTCCACCCAAAATGTTGATTTATATACGTATTTACGCGCCAGCGGGCAATGAAGTCAAGATATTTTTTATTTCTGCAATATTTGTATTTTTATTATTGTTTCCTGTT
>JBFKDP010000349.1:0-4311 GCA_041619575.1 Litorivivens sp. | reverse complement strand
GCAAGAGGTTGCCTACTGTGGGCCGGCGGCCCTGAGCTCGGCTTTGCAGTTTTACGGAAAAGACGCGCCGCTGGAGTCTTTGGTTAAGCAAGTGTACGTGCCGGGTCGTGGTGGTTCGCTGACGCTCGAAATGACTGCGGCCAGTCGGCGTCACGGCTTACTGCCCTATCCGATAGAAGCCGGTCTGGACTCGCTGCTGGCAGAACTGGATGTTGGCCATCCGGTGCTGGTGCTGCAAAACCTCGGATTTAACTGGTGGCCGCAATGGCACTACGCTCTGGTAGTCGGCTATACGGATCATGGGCGCCGCTTATTGCTGCACTCTGGTGATATACCTTACTACGAAATTAATGCGCGAACGTTTATGCGCACCTGGGCTCGTTCCGATTTTTGGGGCTTGGTTCTGGTGCCGCCAACAGACATTCCGGTCACAGCCGAAGTGATGAAGTACCTTGAAGTACTCGAGCAAATGCGCGAAACCAATGGTTTGGCTGGCAAGCCATTGTTAGCGGCCTTGGAGCAGGCGGCGCTGCACTGGCCAGACTCGAGCGTTAGTCAAAGTGCACTGGCAAACGCATTACTGGCAGCGGGGGAATACCGCAAAGCCAGTGCTGCATTTATCCGAAGTATTCACCTTCGTCCTGACAGTGCCCTGGCATGGAATAATCTGGCTTACGCGCTCAAGGCGCATGCTTGCAGGGCTGAGGCTTATGCGGCCATTCAGCGAGCTCACGCTCTGGCGCCCAATGATTTGAGGGTCAAAGCGAGCCTGGCAGATTTTGATCAAAACGACGAGCGCCGGGTGGGGTGTCCGGCGCTACCACTATAGCCGCTTTTTACCCGCTTGTTTGGCGCTGGCGAACAAATCGGCAAATGTGCCATTGCTCGCCTCGGCCGGTTTGCGAGCTTTAGGCTGACGCGAGGCTCCACTCTTCTGTCGTGCTGTATTCCGGGAGTCTTTGTCCTGAGGCGTCGCCTTATCATCCAGACGCATGCTCAAGGCGATGCGTTTACGCGCTATATCGACATCCAGCACTTTGACCTTAACAATATCGCCCGCCTTGACCACATCCCGTGGATCTTTGACAAAGCTATGTGACAGAGCGGAGATGTGAACAAGTCCATCCTGATGAACACCGATGTCAACAAAGGCGCCGAAGTTAGTAACATTGGTCACGCAGCCTTCGAGAATCATTTCGGGCTGAAGGTCGCTGACTTTTTCGATGCCGTCTTTAAAGGTAGCCGTTTTGAACTCGGGGCGTGGGTCGCGGCCGGGCTTGTCGAGTTCACTGATAATGTCGCGAACCGTGGGCAAGCCAAATTTGTCATTGGCAAATTGTTCGGGTTTTAAGCCGCGAAGGAAGGTGCTGTCGCCTAGTAGTGCGCCCACCTGCTTGCCGCAGGCCTTTACGATCTCATCGACGACTGAATAGGATTCGGGGTGAACAGCTGAACTGTCCAACGGATTGTCGCCGTTCATGACGCGCAAAAAACCAGCGGCCTGCTCAAAGGTTTTATCGCCAAGGCGCGGCACTTTTTTCAAAGTATCACGGTTTGCAAACAGTCCGTTTTCATCACGGTATTGAACGAGGTTGGCGGCGATGCTCGCATTTAGGCCAGACACCCGTGTGAGCAGGGCAGAACTGGCCGTATTGACGTCTACACCAACGGCATTTACACAGTCCTCGATCACAGCATCGAGTGAACGCGACAGAGCCGACTGGGAAACGTCGTGCTGGTACTGGCCGACGCCAATGGACTTGGGCTCTATTTTCACCAATTCTGCCAGCGGATCTTGTAGGCGTCGGGCTATTGAGACTGCGCCGCGTATCGTAACGTCTAGATCCGGGAATTCCTTGGCGGCATATTCGGACGCCGAATAGACAGACGCGCCTGCCTCGTTAACCATCACTTTTGTCGTTTTAAGTTCGGGGTGTGCCGAGAGCAGGTCGCCAACGAACTTGTCCGTTTCTCGGCTTGCGGTGCCGTTGCCAATGGCGATTAATTCAATATTGTACTGCTTGATCATTTTCAGCAGGGTTGAGGCAGCTTCAGCCAGTTTGTTTTGCGGTTGGTTGGGAAAGATGGCACCGTGGTCCAGCACTTTTCCTGTGGCATCAACGACCGCTACTTTGACCCCGGTTCGCAAGCCGGGATCGAGGCCGATGGTAGGGCGTGGGCCGGCCGGTGCCGCCAGCAGCAGGTCTTTCAGGTTGCTGGAAAAGACGTTGATCGCATCGGCTTCGCTACGCTCGCGCAACTGTCCGAGCAGATCGGTTTCCAAATGGATATACAGTTTGATCTTCCAGGTCCAACGCACGACTTCGTTTAGCCACTTGTCGGCGGGCCGGCCTGAGAGCGCCAGATTCCAATGATGGGCGACCATGGCTTCACAGGGGTGGCCGTGATCACTGTCATCCAAGCTGATATTGATTGCCAGTATGCCTTCATTGCGGCCTCGAAACATGGCGAGCGCGCGGTGGGAGGGCGTATTTTTCAGGGGTTCGCTGTGCTCGAAATAGTCGCTGAACTTTTCACCTTCCTTCTCCTTGCCGCTAACGACCGCTGCCGTTAGTTTGCCCTGTTCCCAGAGGTAGTCCCTCAATTTTTGGATCAGGTCAGCGTCTTCACTAAAGCGCTCCATCAGAATGTACTTGGCGCCGTCTAATGCATCCTTGGCAGTCTCGATTTTCTGTTCAGGGTTTAAATAGTTTGCTGCTTCTGTCTCCGGGTCTAGCTCGGGATTGGCAAGCAGAGCATCGGCCAGAGGTTCCAGGCCGGCTTCAATGGCAATCTGGCCCTTGGTGCGACGCTTGGGTTTGTAGGGTAGATACAAGTCTTCCAGGCGGCTCTTGGTGTCTGCTGACAGAATTTTTTGTTCGAGCTCGGGTGTCAGTTTTTCCTGTTCGCGAATGCTGCTGAGTATCGCGCTCCGTCGGTCTTCAAGCTCACGCAGATAGCCCAGCCGGCTTTCCAGTTCTCGCATCTGTGAATCGTCGAGTCCACCGGTTACCTCTTTGCGGTAGCGAGAGATAAACGGAACGGTAGCGCCTTCGTCTAATAATTGCACAGCGGCTTCGACGTTGCGTGGGGCAACCTTGAGTTCCTGGGCGATGGTCTGAAGAATCTGGTTCATGCGTGTACAACCTGTGCTGCGTGTTATTCAAATAGGAGCGGGGCATTATGCAGAAGAAGAGAGGGCTGCGCGAGACTTGACATGAAGGTGAATGCTTTTCGGGAATGGACCTGGTTTATTCCATGCCCAGTGCGGGCTATGCGTTCCAGCTATGGGTAATTCGTCACAGGTTGGCGGTCAAACTATCAAAAAGCTCGCAGCATTCATCAAAGAAGCTCCGATAGGCGGGCGCCAGATGAGGGGCCACCAGTGACATCACCTGAAAAACGCCTTGATGAATCAGTAGCTGATTTGGCATGTTCTGGCTGCGCAGCATCTCGTAGTTCATCCAGAATGTGACATGCATGGCTACCATGTCGCTGAGACGCTTTAACTGGCCGTCATCGATTAGCAGGATTTCCTTTTCCGCGAGGGCGGTGGCTACCGCGGCTGCAGCGGCCCGTTTGCGTTCGAGCAAGCGGCGGAATTTACGCTCAATAGCCGGGTAGCGCTGCAAAATGTCAGTGAGATTGCGGTAAAAATAGCGCTGTTTGTAAATTTCTTCAAAAACGATATACAGATAAAACCAGGCGTCTTCGGGTTTGAGGAGGTTGGCAATAGGTGCGTCCAGTATATCCGTGAGCTCATCGTGGAAGTGCTCGTACAGTGCGCCGATAATGTCTTCTTTGCCTTTGAAGTGGTAGTAGAGATTGCCGGGGCTAATATCCATTTCATTGGCAATATCAACGGTCGTCACGTTGGGTTCGCCTTCTACATTAAACAGCTCCAAGCTGGTTAGTAGAATGCGGTCACGTGTCTTCATCAGTAGCGCCTGTCCCTTACTCAAACCGAGAAGGTGCCATGATCGGCGTTCATCTGTCCACAAAAAAGGGCGACAGTTGCCGCCCTTTTGAGTTGCGCGGTGTCATTGCTTACTCAGCGGCAGTTTTGCTCGCAGCGCGCTTGGCAGGTGCTTTCTTGGGTGTGCTCATCGCGTTGACTTTCTTGGTCAAGGCGTCGACTTTCTTTTCAAGGCGCTCGAAGTCCTCAACGCTGACACCGGCAAAGCCAAGGCTGGAACGCATTTTGTTGATGCGCTCTTCCAGTGACGTTGCTGTGCCTTTACCTTTGGCCGCCACGTCATCAATGGTTGCGCGAGCTTGTGACTCAAGGTTCTTGCCCTTCTCAACCAGTTC
>JBFKDP010000348.1:0-4320 GCA_041619575.1 Litorivivens sp. | reverse complement strand
TATTGCCTCGGTGGCGCGACGGCGTGCAAAACGGCGCCGTAAGACCGGGTAATACCAAAGCCCCCGCCGTAATAGAATTCATCAGTGGCATTGTCCACGTAGGCCGTCAGTCTCAGCTTTTCATCCGGTGACAGGTAGCTCAGGCGGATGCCGAGAACGCCCTGGCCTTCAATCGTTGTAGTATCAAAGAGCAAGCCGTCGCCGTCTTGGCCGGTATACAATTCATCGCGCCAATAGTAGAAAAGCCGCGGCGTCAGGGTGCCAAAGGCGGCGGCGAAGCTGTATTGTGCTGACAGGGAAGCGGTCGTCTTGGGTACGAGTGGGAATGGCTCATCGCTTCGGTCTTCGTCGCCTTCGGTCGTGCCTACTGTGTAATCAATGTAGTCGGCATCGGTGTAGCCTGCACTGAGGTGAAACAACCAGCGTTCCAGTGCCAGGGTCAGCTCCAGCTCGGCACCTTGAATCAGAGCCTCGCCAGCATTCGTCAGATAGTTGATGGGGGTGAGCCCTGCGGTTTCGGCAACGGTTACTTGAATATCCTTGTAATCCATCCGATAGATCGCGGCATTGACACGCACGCGCGAATCGGCGGCATCCACCTTGATACCCAGCTCTGCATTCTCAACCAGCTCCGCTTCAAAGGGCTGGATGGCGGTCCCGCGCAGATCCAGCCCGCCGGCTTTAAAGCCGCGACTGCTGGTGGCATAGAGCATCCCTGAATCGAGGGACAGCGAATCCAGCAGGTTGTCGCTGGCGAACAGTGTGGCGGTAAAGGCGGGTGTAAACTGGCTGAAGCGTTTGTCGCTTTTCGCGGTCACTGGAGTGGGGTCGAGTACCTGGGTGGGCGGTGTGGGGCCCAGCAGGTGGAAGTCATTGGCTGGCAAGGGGCTGTAGATGCCGCCATCGAGATGCACCGTACTGGCCAGGCTGCCCTGTGCGCGCAAGCGTTCATTCAAAAGTTCAGCATAGCGATTGTAGTCGGTCTGGTAGACCTCGGTGCTGCGGGTTTTGTCTTCGCTGGTGTAGCGCAGTCCTGCTGTCAGTTGTAGCCAGGGCCTCACATTCCAGTTGAACTGGGAAAACACCGCAACGCTGATATTGGTCAGGTCGCTGACCAGATTCTGGGGCAGCACAAGTGGTACGATGCCGGTATTGATGGGCAGTCCCGGTGAGAAACCACCCAGCAGACCGGCCAGGTCAACAGCATCCAGGCCGAACATGCCCTCGGGGCCAATGCCGCGGGCACGCGGGCTGTTTTCCAGGCTTTCGTAGGCGCCGAACAGCCCAAGGGTGTATTCGAGTTCGTCGTCAAACGCGCTGCCACTGAGTTTGAACTCCTGACTATACTGGTGGCGATCTTCGTCGGGAGCATCCATGCCGCTGGCGCGCATGCGATCAAAAAGCAGAGGGCCGGACTGGCTGATGATGTTCATATCAACGCCGTCCTGATCCTCATAGCGCTCAATGCTGTACTGGTGGCTCCAGGCGGTGATGCTTTCCAGCTCCAGCTCGCCAATCTGGCCGTTCAGCGTCAGGGCGAGCATGGTCGACTCCAATTTGATGCTCGCTTCCTCGGGGTTGTTCAGAACCTTGTAGTCGCCTGCGATTTCTTCACTGCGTCTGCAGCGCTCGGCGATAGAGGCAAACTGATTCTGGCCTGGCAGCACAGCGCTGCTCATCAGTACGTTGTTATCGCTCTGATATCGGCAAGTGAGGCCGGCAGAGTTTTCATCCTGGCGCGTCCAGAAGGCAAAGAGGTCACTGCTCAGGGTTTCGTTGATATCGAACAGCAGGCGCAGGGTCGCTGCCTGGCGGTTTTCGTCACCATAGCTGTCACTGGTATTGAGATTGTCCAGGTATCCGTCGTACTGCTTGTTCAGCAGGCTGATGCGCAGTGCAGCCCGGTTGTCGAATAGCGGGGTGTTCAGGCTTAGCTTGAGGTCCTGACGGCCGTACTGGCCGACTTTGCCAGAGAGCGTGACGTCACTGTCCAGTGGGTCGGGCCGTTTCGTGCTGATCAGCATGGCGCCGCCGGTGCTGTTTTTGCCGAACAGGGTGCCCTGGGGGCCACGCAGCACCTGAATATTGGCGACATCCACGGCATCGAGCAGGGCGCTGTCTGTTCTGGGGATGTAGATACCGTTGAGATATTGCCCAACGCCCGGATCTAGGTCGGCTCGGTCTGCCCGCTGACCTACACCGCGAATATAGACCGTTGGCACCTTGCCGCCGCTGGTGGTGATTTGCAGGCTTGGCACCAGCTGCTTGACGTCGGTGATCGTCGAGATGCCGGCTTCTTCCAGAGCCGTTTCACTCAGGGCGGAGACCGCAACCGGGGTTTCCTGCAGGTTTTCGACCTGGCGGCGCGCGGTAACAATCACTTCTTCCAGCTGGGCATGGCTGAGATCAATGCCAAAGCCGAACATTGCCAGCGTAAAAAGAAAGCCTCTTCGGGGGGCGGAGAGTTGCATGGTTTCAGCCTGTTATTATTTTGATGACTGGTTTTGGCTCGTCGCCTTTTTGCGCTGAGCAGATTCCGATGCGGGTAAATGTAACCCCTGAGGCTCAGGGGAGGCATTACTATCACGTTAGGCGTCTAAAATTTATACGGGTTTTGCCCGTCTCTGCGGCACTCGAGACAATAGGCTGATGAATAGCGACTTTCTTGGAATTTTCGCTTGTTTTTTCTCCGAAAATCCGTACCATATGCGCCTTCTTTAAGGGTCGTTAGCTCAGTTGGTAGAGCAGTTGGCTTTTAACCAATTGGTCGCTGGTTCGAATCCAGCACGACCCACCAAACATAAAAGGGGCTGCCTGTTAGGGCAGCCCCTTTTTTGTTTGCGGGAACTTGTTGGATTCTGTTCTTTAAGCCGGTTCGACAAATTGCACTGCAATTTAGACAAGGCGCGAAGCGCCGCAGCCCCGTAGGGGCGATAACGGCCCTGAGGCTGTTATCGTCAATCCAGCACGACCCACCATACATAAAAGCCCTGCTCAATAGAGTGGGGCTTTTTTTTATCGGTAGTTCGGACTTTGGGCTTTACCCAATAAGCGGGGGATGGCACTCATCGGACCCGGTCTCTACCCCGTTGATGATAAAGAGCCTATTTTTTTGAATCGGTCAGCCAAATTGGCGATGACCAGGCTCGTTCCTGTATCGGATCTTGCTCAAGCCTGCAGCTGGCAGCTTCGCTGGCATCTGATGTCGGGAGTTGGCTGCAGATAGCCTGATTCCAGCGACAACTCGGTTTTTCCAATACGCGCACATAATAAAAACTCTTTTGCTGAGGATTGAATTCGGGGTCTCGCCACTGGGCGCAAATGGAGGCTCCCGCCGCCTGCGTCTCGCATGAGCTTGACCGTTCAGGGGCAGCGCTCGGAGCCTCTCCTAGAGAAATGACTTTTTCGTGTGTTTCGCCCGATTCGTCCACCCAGCCTTTGATCAGCTGCAAGCTCTGCAAGCCCTGTCCATGAGGGGCTTTTGTGGCCATAACAAAAAACGAGGGTGCTTTGGCTTCACCGATCGTTTCGCCCATCGGCTGCCCGTGCTTGTAAGCAAGTTCCAAGGCCTTGGGGTCAGTGCACAAATTGTCAGGCAGTTTGTCTCCTGCGAAGAAGCGCAAGCCGATGCGGGTACCGCTGGTTGCATAGACTTCGCGACGCTTCATTGCATCAAACAGATCGGCGCGGGTATTGTTGCGGGCATAAATAACGGCCAATCCACCGGGGTTGAGTTCGGACTGTTTAGGAATGAGCGCCGATCCGATGCGTTGGTTTTTGTTGTGATGCTCGCGATAGCTTTGTTCGTCCACCTGACCAGGAGTGCCGAGGTGAGTATCGGTACTGCCTATCAGACCTATTTGATAGGGGTTGTCAGTGTCAAAGCGCAGGCCCTCTTTCAGGCCTTCCCTTAAAAAGCTGGTGTCGTTTTCGGGGGGCGAGCCAAGCAGCGGTAAAAACTTGCCGAGAAAAGAGGCATAGGGCAGGGCCTCAAAGCCGCAGGCCTCATCTACGACCCCCAAGCCTGAGATCGCTCCGCTGTAGCACTCCGAGGCACCCTTGTGCTGAATGATTTCTGCCAGGCGGTCAAAGTAGGCGCGCTCTCCGGTGTCAATTGATGCCATATTGTCCCGCCGGGGGAACATTTGGCCCTTGCTCAGATTGCTGTTGTGGGGAATGGTCAGCGCGTCGCAGCCCGTGTCCTGATCCACGCAGTGGGCCCGCAGTTGCTCGAAAAGTTGCTCCGGTGTTTTGAATTTGTCTGCGCCAAACGGCTGCTCGATATACGGGTTCTGATTAAAAATAACATTGCGGTGAATG
>JBFKDP010000347.1:0-4325 GCA_041619575.1 Litorivivens sp. | reverse complement strand
GACTTTATCCTGACGCTGATCTACCTGAGAGACAGGTGCCCATGCCACGTTCAATCGAGCTTGTACCAAAGCATCAGCAGCCGGGTAGCAGTCATTGTCGAAGCCCCGAATATTCATCACTTCAAGAGTGCCACTTTCCAGCGCCATTCTTCCGCTATCGTCAACATCCCCTGGGGCCGCAGTCCAGCGGTAGAACCGACCATCCGCAATATCTTCCGTGAGATACACGGCCTGTCTGCGATCGTCGACTGCTACCGCTTCATGGGCAAACCGGCCGAGACTCGGCTTGGCTGCGCCCTGCCCCTGCACGAAGGGATCACACTCCCAGCACAATCCGTCTTTGGCTTCTTCGCAGGATATCCAGGTTTTCCAAGGGGTCGCACCGCCAGCACAGTTCTGGGTGGTTCCGCTCAATATGGAATAGGCATCCTCAACGGCTCCCTGAGCATTAAAGGACAGGGCGCCACAGCCGCCGAGTGGCAGCCAAGGCACCTCGGAATTTGAGGAGTAAACCCAGCCGCCATTAGCCTTTGGAATGACAGCACCGCCATCGGGAAAGGTGTGCCAGCGATAATCACTGTAAGCATTGGGTCCCGCCGGCGTGGGGACACGCTGCCCCTCCTGAGCCAGTTTGCGCACGGTAAAACCGTTGGGTAAAGCGATACCCAGCGCGTTGACCGGTGCTAGCGGGCCAAGCCCGGTCAGGCGCCCTCGCTGAAGATTCAGCTGCCCCCGCCCCGCACCCGGTATACACCCTGCCCGACCCGTGCTCCCCAATGCGGCAGTCAGAGGGCTAGAACCCAGGGCCAAGGCAGAGATAAAGCAATGCTGAAGAGCCTGCCGCCGACGAATCGAATATGTCATTAGGCTCGGTCTCTGGATAAGCGCAATACACGAGGCTGACGGAGGCCTTTCGGCAAGGCAAGTAACGCAAATAAAACCCCCAACAACAAAAACGCACCGGAAACCGGTCGTTGAATAAACCAGACTATCGGCGTTAGAAAAGTGCGAACGAGCGTTTGCAATCCGTCACTATTGCGAATCACCTCGGCGATCGCTGGCGAAATCGCGTAGTAGGACCGGATCAGCCACCGACCGACCTCATAAGGCTGCAGGCGCCGGTCCCTGAATTCTCTCAGTATGCGTACCTCCCTGCTCCAGTAGCTTCCGTAGGCAGCGGTTGCGATAAAGCAGCCACCGCCTCCACCGACACCACTTTGGGCTGCGGGTGCAGCATTCCCGGCGATGGCGCTGAAATGAGCCAGTGCAGCCTCACCATCAACCAGACCCGCCCCGCTGACATCATCGGTACCGACCTGCGCTCTCAGCCCCTTGACGTCAACGGTCGAGGCAATCAGGCCATCGGCGATGGCTCTGGGTGACAGGCTTGGGAAAGCCTCCTGAAGCAAGATAATAATGGCCGCAACATTGGGCGCGGCAGCCGAGGTCCCAAAAAAATTGGGGGCACCGTCGGGCTCGCCAAAGCCCGGGTTCTCATTCGCACTGAAGTCAGCTCCAAAAAAACTGTTATTGTTGCCATCAACGCCCGCCAGTGTGGGAGCGAAACGACTCACCGGCGCGAAGTTTCCCTGACGATCAAACTGAATGGCGATATCGCCGGCGCGGGAACTGTAGGGCTGCGGATCGATGTCCTGTGAACCAAAACGTCCCGGATCAAAAACCGGAGCCTCCCACCAGGGTACGGCCGCCACGCTGATGACCCCCTCTGCCAGTGGGTGACCCCAGGCACTGGGACCGTTGAAAGGATATTCGCTGCTCAGCAAATCGCCAATGATAACAATCCGGAACTCCAGTGGTGTGGCCGCATTTTGAGGGATTGATGACTGGGAGCCCGCATAGTGGTCAATCGCAATATAAAACGGGGTGTCCGAACCAGGCTCAGCACGTAACACGAGAAACTCTGCAGCATCCCCCAGAGGCTGCCCGGTCACACCCTGCGCACCGATACTGCGATCAACATGCCCTGGCGCAATGGGGTTCAGAGCAGTAAACAACTCCTGCTGGGTAGCGTAAAGATCGAGATCAATTTGCGCGCCGTTGGAGCTGTTGACGCTGGCGTGCGGCTGATTCCACTGCAGTACTACCGTGATTTCACCACCAGCCGGCACCACTAATTCCGCAAAACCATCGCCACCTCCCCAGTTGTGCAGGTCCACGCCCGTTGGCCCAAAAGGCGGCGACGCGGGTTGTTCATCATTCTCTGGATCTATATCCGCGTAAATTTTTCGGTAGGCCTTATCCCCTTCGTTGCCCAGAGCACTGACAAAGGGCACGCCCCGAGCAACACAGTCAGCCGCTGACTGAGCGATCAGCCCGTCTTGATAATAGGGCTCCAGCAAAAAGCCGATATCATCGACAATAACATCAGCAGTGCGCGTATCACACAAAGTATCGATGGCGCTGGCAAATGCTGCCTGCGAGGTACCCGCGGTATGGAAGGCTATTCCGAGGCCGGGCGCAATATCGTAGGCGAGCTCGGCCATTGCCGCGCCCTCATCGGCGCCGCTGAGTTCGCCCTCGCGAATCAGGTTAACGATCGCTGGCAGGTTGCCACTGTCCTGCGGCCGACTCCCCTGCAGGACGCCCGAACTCCCCGACGCAGGCGTTGTGTTCGCATCGCGAACCTGCCCTGTGCGGGCAAAACTGTCTGACAACACCCCTAGGACCTTGCTGCTGCCGGTATGACCAGCCGTATTCAATGCGGGAGCACGTAGAGCCTCCACAGCCCGACTCTGCACGCTCCCTGCGCGACTAACCGTGGGCTCTCTTTCATTCACACGAAGGACTTCCGGCAGTCTGGCGAGGGCTGCCAGCTGGGAATGCGACGCCAGACGCACGCTCAGAAACTGATATTTATGGGAACTGAAGGTTATATCTGCCCCAATTTCCCCCAATTGCTGAATGAGGTGTTCATTGAGCTCGGTTACCTGAATATCCACTTGAAACGACGCCGAGTTTATCGCCCGGCTAGCAAATCGCGACTGCGCAGTTTCCCCGTCCGCAAGCCCTAGCTGCAGGCCGGGGCTTAACGCGCGTAAGGCGGGGTCAACTCCGAGCAGGTCTAGCTTTGGGTTGAGGAAGGGTTCAGCAAACAATGTCGGTGCAGGAACGAGGCACGCAGCGGTAACAAGGACCGCAAGCAACACGTGGGGGTAATGGCTTCGCCCCATGGTTCAATGACTCCGCGACAAGGGGATGACCAGAGCTTCAATACGATACACGCTGCCCATAGCAATTACGGCATCCAGCTCGGTGTAGCTGCGCAGGCCGATATCCAGCCGTCTGAACTTCGGGAACTGCTGCAGTATCGGTATCTGCAGGGTATCGAGATCCGCAATAAGCTGCTCTTCCCGGCCTTCATAGGCAATCTGCACTAACAGGCGGCCATCCTTGACCAGCAACTGTCGCTGCCGGGCGCCCTTCAGCAAGCTCAGTTCGCGTTGATGGTAAAGACGGTTGAGCTCGACACCTAATTTTCGATGAGGCTTAGCCAATGGTGCTGCCAGTGAAATCGCGCCCTCAGGTGAATCCGGCTCACTTTTGGCTGAAGCCGGTGCTGTCTGCGGCTGCTCTTGCTGCCTTGGCCTGGCTGCAGCATCGTCACCAGAGACTGTTGGCTCATAATCGTTGCCGTTACAGGCCGTCAGGACGAAGGTCGTGATCACCAGCCCCACAACCTGGGTACAGGCGGAAATCATTCTCTTGACGCGAACCAGTGCAGCGGAAGGCTGTCGCCCACCGCTTGAAATACTCGGGCTACAGCTCATAGTTGGGCCAATGTTTGAGTCATCATAATGACCAGAATGGCAAAACTCAGGCGACTTGTCAGTATTTGCGGCTAATTCGCTCTATCGGCCTGGCGAAATCCCTTAAAGCAGGTTTCCACAATCGCCTCCACAACCTCGCGACTAAGTGGCTTGCGATGAAAAGCTGCCACATGTTGTGAATTTTTTGCCCTTTTTTCATCATCGGGGTTTAGTGAGGTGGTGAGTATGACAATCACACTCTCTGAATACGTGAAATCGCGCGCATAGCGTTCCACAAACTCCCAACCGTTGACCCGTGGCATATTCAGATCGAGCAGGATTAGTTGAATGCCGAGTGGCGGATGGTTTGCCAGTAACTTCAGGCCTTCTTCTGCGTCATAGGCCTCATGAATGTCCCCGGTGTAACCCATCTTCCGAAGTGTTCTCTTGTGAAGAAAATTGGTGGGATGATCGTCATCGACCAGTAAGATACTCTCAAGTGTCGTCATCGGCACCCTTCAATGCTTGCTGGTGGTCAATCAGGGTGAAATGAAAACG
>JBFKDP010000346.1:0-4353 GCA_041619575.1 Litorivivens sp. | reverse complement strand
TCCATACGCCTACCCTTGGTTGATTGTATTGATACGTCAAAGGGCGGCTATTCTATATGAGTTATCGAAAATTTTGTTGCGAAACCGGCATTATTGGGTCACGGTCACAGAGCCGGACATCCTCTCACCGTGGATTGCACAAATAAAACGGTACTCCCCCGGTGAATCGAAGGTTTTGCTGAAGCTGCCACCATGCCTGATTCTGGGGCTCTGCTCGCCATCGAAGGCAATAATGTGGTTGGAACCGTCATGGTTCTCCCACACTACGGTTTCGCCCACCGGCACGCTGATCTTGGCCGGTGAAAACGTCATAAAATCAACTATCTGAATGGTATTGCCCGCCGAACCGTCATCGGGTGTCGCATGGGCCTTGTCGCTGCTGGCGAGTGCATTCTCCGGCGGGCGGGCAGGAGTGCCGGCCGTATCACCGACAACACGAATAACGCCGCGCATGCCCTTGTGCTCTCCACAATGGTAGTTGTACTCACCGGGACTAGAGAATATCAGCGTAAAGTCCTGGCCATTCTCCAGAGCCTTGCTACCGCCCAAGCCGTCAACCTGAATGGAATGTATAAACCGGTCCGTATTCAGCCACTGGACGCTGGTTCCACTTTCTACTTCAACGCTTTTCGGGCTGAAGCGAAAATCATCAATCTTAACCTGATAGCTTTTCGGGGAATCCACTGGTGCGGAAATACTGGAATAAGAGACCAAGATCGATGCGACCACCGTGAGTGGCGCCCACATATAGCCAAGTGCCGCCACTACATGCTCTTTCAACTTGCTATTCATTGCTCTACCCCTCGACTATTAGTTGACTGTATTTCGCCAGCACTAGCGCACTTTTCGTTTTCCGGTTCTGTAGGTTAGCCAGATTCCCGTTACCGACAGCCACAGCGCGGCAAAACCGACTGTATTGATTACCCATGGGCCGACCTCACCAAACAATCTGCCACTGTGCAGGTCAATCAAGAGCTGTTCGAGGGATACGGTAGGGCTGGCAAAGTCGTCAGTTTGCTCGATCATGCCCGGGCTCAAGCTCTCCATCGAAGACCACTGAATAGCAGCATTGGAATCTATTTGCCGCCAGGAAAACGCATCGCGGCTGACATAGGTATTTTCACCTCGCAGTGCGATGAGGTCCTGGCCTTCCTGATGCAGTTTTCCCAAGGCCACAATGCCCGGCACAGGCAGCATATAGTCGGGGATTTCCTCAACCAGATTCGCTTCACCGTCCAACGCCAACAGCTTTTCTTTGGTGGCGACATACACTGTGCTGCGCCCCCCCTCCTGAATACTCAGCATGCCCAACGGTGACGGTATTGGCTCCTGGGTGGCATAGCCATTGACCACGGTTTTCTCGGTTGTCGATGCCAACCAGTCCTGATTATCGACAAAGCCACGTGTTGGCAAAGTTTTATCCAGACCGTAAAACCACATCACACTAGGCGATGCGACTCGAACCGCATCAAAGCCCCAATCGGCACTTTCGTTCAGCATAATCCCGCTCAGTCCGAGCCAGCCCATAAAAAGAAAGGCAAAGATGCCAACGCGCTTGTGCAGCGCACGCAGCGTTGCGTTGAGATTTTTCCGTACAACGCGCTTGGCGGGGGCAGATCTCTCGCGCAGGTTTGCGGCGCCCTGCGCCTCTTCGACTGCGATATCTTTCAGGATTTGCTGTGCCATTTCAGTTTACTCCTGCGTCGTTGGAAACTTTCGATATTCGATCCAGTTCAAGCGCCGTTCTGGCCATGCGCACCATCATCTGTACCGAAAGGGTTGCGCCGGTAATATTGTCGACTTCACGGTCAAGGGTCGCGCCGGCCGCGCGCCCGCCCATCAACTGCTGCAAAAAGGAAGGTTCTGCAACCTGCTCACCGCGAGACTCTCTGTAGACCAAAACCTTTGCCTGTTCTACAGCACCATCACTGACAATGAAGCCGCACGTTGTGGGCACATAGCCCTCTTTACCAATATCATCAAATATCCAGGCGCTGCGGCCGTCTTTTTGCCAGTAACGCAATCGCTGCTGCGGAAACGAGCGCTGAAACACCGCACTGATGGCACGCTGATCTGTATCCTTGAGATATAAGACAGACGCCTCCGGCGGGCTTCCGTCGAAAGCTTCCTGCAGAAAGAGTTCCGGTGTCTGGAATGTTTTGTAGAGTTCAAATGCATTGGCATTCACACTCACCAGATATAAAGCAAATAATAAGAGGAAGCGTCGCAACCAAAGCATTGAAAGCATGGGTTGAAACGCGGCGCCTTGTGGCGCCGTAAGTGGAGAAAAGGACTTATCTAGTTGCATAGTAAAATAGACCTGGAGGGATTAACGCGTGACGATCACGCGCTCGTATGGCGCGAGGGCTGCAATCAACTGGTTGCAGGCTTTATAGGTCGCATTGACCCGCTCACAGGCGTTGTAGGCCGCCTCAACCACAGCATTAAACTGGGTAACGGTGATGCCCAGATCGGCATGCGCAGCTTCCATACTCGCACCCTGATATTGCACATCCCCACCCAACACCAACTGCTCTAGCTGAGTGTTCAAGAATATCTGACGTTCAATATTCCCGTATTCTCTGAAGATATGGTTGATGCGGTTATCCAGCATGATGTAGTAGAAAAGACTTTCTACCCAGTTCTTAATACCTTCCTTGCCGCCCCATTGCTCCAAAGCATCAGCATCCAAACCTGGATAGGTTTTGGTTTTGCCAGTTTGCGCATAGGTGGATGTTGCTGCGGACATAACCAACAGCGATACAGCGAATAGACGAAATAACTGTTTCATGTTCTATCTCCCAATAGAATTTCAGTTAGTGGACAGCTCTAGAAGCTCGCCTGCAAAGACAGGTAAAAACCGTGTTGATCGGGCGTCAGCGTGATGTGACCAAGATCCGCATAGGCAAAGGTCATGGAAAGATTTTTATTAGGGAAATACGCGATGAAAAAGTCTAGCCAGTCACTTTCCTTCTGCTTCAGCGTTTCCGGATTAGGGCCAACACCAGCCGTGCTCAGTAGCGGCAGCAAATCGTTAACGTTTACGGGAACGCCGTTGTCGCCCTCAAGGGTAACGCTCTGACCATCGAGGTTATTGCCGTGCTTCTGGAATTCAATACCAATAGCGGTGTCCTTGCGCAGGAGGTAAGCGATTGATATCTCCGGGCGCCACTCCTTTTTGTCATCTTCCGGACCACCAAATCCGACGAGTCCAGTTTGGTTAGCAGCGGTATAGCGAGCGGTAATATTAATCAGCGTATTGATGGGAAAGAAGATCTTGGTCGCAGCTATATAGCCTTCCCAATCTTTACTTTCTGCCGCACCCAATGCCCGGAGTAGCTCTTCATTCTTGTTCTTCTTGTAAAAGCCACCGATGGCTATCTGGGGGATCAGATTATCAGAGTCATAGATAGCTTCACCAAATACCCTGACCTTTGCACCGAAGGTGCTCATTTCTATCGTGGTATTGAAGGGTTCAATACCATTATTGCCATAGCCAATTGCCTCTGCCGCCAAGCCGACCGTATCAAACGTGCTACCTGTCGTTAATACGCTCTCAGAGTAGGACAGTTCAACGCGATCCCATAGCCCTACCGCACCGCCATAGGAATGAAGCGTATAGTTTGAAAGATTGGCGTAGGTATAGTGGACGTCACCATTAATACCGTCACGTGTCGCGTAGCCGGTGATGGTTGCCCAGGGAGTAATACCACCCCCGCCTGCGCCATCAACCATACTGACACCACCCGTAGCCAGAACCTTCCCTCGGTTAAGCTCAAAAGCGCTTGCGTTGCCAGCAGACACAACTGCTGATAGCAGCACGGCTATCCTAGCTATTACATTACAACTCCTACCTGCCTTAATGAATTTAACGTTCATGCGAATACCCCTAAGAAATATAAGTCAGAGACCTGTGTTCTCCCTCGTCAACCTGTGTCGATCTCAGAAAGGAAACGATTGAAAACTCCTTGTTCGCGGCAATATTCCAGACAAGCAGGTCGAGTAAACGACTTGGATGATGGTTTCCGTCTCTTTGGAGTCTTACACCTCAGGGAATAGCAATCGCTGTGCCATAGCGTTTGAAAGAAGGGGGTTGCACAACTACAGGGCCATCGAAAATGGCATCTTGGTGAGGCATATCAGTGCACAGTTGCGTAAATAACTCGCCTGAATTCATTCATAACAGTGCAACGTTACAACTTACGCCCGTTAAATATATCCGTTAGATACGGAATATTTTATTGTTAGTTAATTTATATTCTATCGCAATGAAGGCGCAAATCATGTGTGCCCATTTTGGGGCGCCACCTATGAGGCCAGATGATGCACGAGATTGAAGCAATTTGGTTTATT
>JBFKDP010000345.1:0-4355 GCA_041619575.1 Litorivivens sp. | reverse complement strand
CAGGAGGCGTTGAGCTTCCGTGTCCCTCGTGCAAGCGACGGGGCAGCACTTCACCAGCTGGTGGCGAACTGCCCACCGCTGGATCCGAACTCCCTCTACTGCAATTTATTGCAGTGTTCCCACTTTGCCGAGACTGCTGTTGCGGCCGAATGTGACGGTGAGCTGGTCGGCTTTATCTCCGGCTATATCCCCCCGGCTAAACCCGACACGCTGTTTGTCTGGCAGGTTGCGGTCGATGCCTCTATGCGTGGCCAGGGCTTGGGCGGAAAAATGCTCAATGAACTGATCGAGCGCACAGGTGCGCGCTTTATGGAAACGACCGTGACGCCGGATAACGGGGCGTCCTGGGGCATGTTTCGCAGTTTTGCCCGATCGCGTGACACCGAGTGCAAGGACTGTGGCCCGCTGTTTGAGCGGAACACGCATTTTGGTGGTGAACACGAGAGCGAACACCTTGCGCGACTTGGACCCTTTTAGATAGGTCGCAGGTCACCAGAACAAGCGAAAAGACACAATTTGAATCAGTGCAACTGAGGAAACGACAATGACTATTTTTGACCAGCTGGAATCCGAAGTACAAAGCTACGCCCGATCTTTCCCGGTCACCTTTGATAAGGCCCAAGGAGCTCGACTCTACGATACAGAGGGTCGCGAATATATCGATTTTCTGGCCGGTGCTGGCACACTCAACTACGGGCACAACAACCCCGTACTTAAAAAGGCACTGATTGAATACCTTGAAAACGATGGTATCGCGCACGGCCTGGATATGCATACGCGCGCCAAAGGCGAGCTGTTGGAAGCCTTTGACGAATGCATTCTCAAGCCCCGCAATCTGGAGTACATACTCCAGTTCACAGGCCCTACCGGCACCAATGCCGTTGAGGCGGCGCTGAAGATTGCTCGCAAGGTGAAAGGCCGCAGTGAGGTCATTGCCTTTACTAATGGCTTTCACGGCTGCTCGCTGGGTGCGCTGGCGGCAACCGGTAATCGCCATCACCGTGGGGGTTCGGGCGGCGTTTCATTACCCGATGTAACCCATATGCCGTTTTGCGATTACTTTGGCAAGGACGTTGATACGCTGGCGATGATTGACCAGCTGATTGAAGACCCTTCAAGCGGCGTCGATCAGCCCGCGGCCGTTATCGTCGAAACAGTACAGGGCGAGGGTGGCCTGAATGCAGCCAGCTTTGAATGGTTGCAGGGTATTGAAAAACTCTGCCGCAAGCACGACATGCTGATGATCGTCGATGACATTCAGGCAGGCTGTGGTCGTACGGGTTCCTTCTTCAGTTTTGAACCCGCGGGCATCAAGCCGGATATTGTTACGCTGTCAAAATCACTCAGTGGTTTCGGTCTGCCATTTGCGTTGGTGATGATGCGCCCCGACCTGGATATTTGGGAGCCGGGTGAGCATAACGGAACCTTCCGTGGTAATAACCACGCCTTTGTGACGGCCGCTACGGCTATTCGCCACTACTGGTCAGACGACAAGTTTGCCGGTGAAATCAAGAAAAAGGCCGACTTGCTCAGCCGCCGCTTTGGCGAAATTGCCAATATGGCTGGTCCCAATGCCATGCAGCCCAAAGGTCGCGGCATGATGCAGGGCTTGAGCTGTCGGGACGGCGAGTTGGCTAAGGCGATTATTACGCGCTGTTTTGAGCAGGGCTTGGTTATCGAAACCTCGGGCGCCTACGACCAGGTCGTGAAGTGCCTGTGTCCGCTGACCATTACCGAAGACGAGTTGAACAAGGCGCTCGATATTATCGAGCAGAGCGTCAAGGACACCATCACGAGTCGTTTTAGCAAGGCGTCTTGATTGGCAAGCGTTTTGTAACAGGCAAGCAGTACATTTTAAATGACAGCAGGCCCTGAGGCTTGCCGTCACAGACAGAACAAGGACTAGGAACGACGATGATTGTCAGAACACTGGAAGAATGTCGCAACAGCGAGCGCAATGTCAGCTCAGAGACTTGGGAAAGCACGCGCATGCTGCTCAAGAACGACAATATGGGCTTTTCCTTTCACATTACCCGCATCTTCGCCGGTACAGAAACGCCGATTCATTACCAGAACCACCTGGAATCGGTGTACTGCATTTCCGGCTGCGGTGAAGTCGAAACCTGCGCTGACGGCAAGGTCTATCGTATTGAGCCAGGTACAATTTATATTCTCGACCAGCACGACAAGCATCTGCTCAGAGCCGATGCCGGTGAGGATCTTGTGTTTGCCTGTGTGTTTAATCCACCGCTCAATGGTAAAGAAGTGCATGACGCCGATGGTGTGTACCCGCTCGAAGCTGAGGCCGTAGAGGCTTAGGCGGATAGCCTAAGCAGTTGTGTGTCCGTGCGGCTTTACTGTGCGGACCAATACGCAATTCATTAGCGAGAGCGATTAGTCAGGGTGCAAGTCATTAGTCAGTTAAAGGGGGAAGCAATGTCACATACCGTTGAAAAAATAGGCGGTACGTCGATGAGTCAGTACGAAGCTGTTCGCGACAACGTAATTGTCGGGCAGCGTCAGCCGGAGCAACTCTACCAGCGCGTTTTTGTGGTATCCGCATACGGTGGCATGACAGACCTGTTGCTCGAGGCCAAGAAGGGCAACAAACCGGGTGTGTACTCCCTGTTCTCCGGCTCAGAGGGTGATAGTGAGTGGCGCGAGGCTCTGGCTGAGGTTCGCGAGTCAATGCGCAGCATAAACGACGGCCTGTTTAACGATGGGCAATTGTTGCAAGAAGCGAACGGGTTTATCGAGTCGCGCATTGATGAAGCCTATCGTTGTCTGGACGACCTCTATCGACTGTGTCAGCACGGTCACTTTGAATTGGAAAGTCAGTTGCTGACAGTGCGCGAAATGTTGGCAAGTCTGGGCGAGGCCCACAGTGCCTGGAATATGACGCGCCTGTTGCAGCGCGATGGCATTGCTGCCCGACTGGTCGACCTGAGTGGTTGGCGTGCAGAAACCACCAAGCCACTGGATGAGCGTATCAGTGAAGCCTTTGCGCAGGTTGATTTAAGTCGCGAGCTTGCCATCGTTACCGGTTATGCCCACTGCCAGGAAGGTTTGATGGCGACTTTTGATCGCGGCTACAGTGAAATGACCTTTAGCCGAATAGCTGTTATTACCGAGGCGCGTGAAGCGGTAATCCACAAGGAGTACCACCTTAGCAGCGCCGACCCGCGTGTGGTTGACGAAGAAAAAGTCGTACCCATCGGTCGTACAAACTACGATGTGGCTGATCAGCTGGCTAACCTCGGCATGGAGGCGATTCACCCGCGTGCGGCCAAGGGCTTGCGCCAGCAGAATATTCCCCTGCGCGTTAAAAATACCTTTGAGCCCGAGCACAGTGGTACCTTGATCACTCGCGATTATGTCAGTGACTCGCCCTGTGTCGAGATCATTGCCGGCAAGCAGTCCGTGCATGCCGTGGAGTTGTTTGATCAGGAAATGGTGGGCGATGTACACAGCTACGACCGCGAATTTCTGGGTGTGGTCAAGCGCTACAAGGCGCGCATAATCACCAAGGACTTGAACGCCAATACCATCACTATGTATCTGGCCACCAACCTGAAAACCGTCAAGCGGATTGTTCGGGAGCTGGAAGGTATCTTCCCGAAAGCGGAGATCAGCCCGCGGAAAGTGGCTATTGTCTCTGCCATCGGTAGCGACATGCAGGTTCCGGGTATGCTGGCAAAGACTGTGTCGGCGTTGGCTGAGAGCAATATCAGTGTGCTGGCTATGCACCAGTCGATGCGCCAGGTTGATATGCAGTTTGTCATTAACGAAGACGACTATACCAAGGCGATACAAAGTCTGCACCGCTGTCTGGTTGAGCCCCATAATCACGGCTTGGCCATCTGCGCTGCCTGACTGCTTGCAGGCTGGCAGCAGATTGCCAGCCTGCCTTTCGCGCTTGAAGCGCTTTAAATACTGCACTTTACTTCTAGTCTGCTAATTTTCCGATATCAGCCTTGCTGAGAACCCCTTTCTGCGCGAGAGATAGCAAGGCATCGCGCAGGGTTTCTTGACTCGGTCGAAATTGCAATTGCAGTTCCTGCTTAGCGACACTGTCGTCTGTTGGGAGCCAGCAGGTTGCATAGCGCATTCCTTCGGAATTAAGGGGTGTGGCGTGCCCACTTATATTGCTGTAGACGTCCACTATCCGACCTATACCGCGCAACAGTGCGCCGGGTATAGGTAGTTTGATCAGGCGGCGGCCGGTCAGTGCTTCTAGCTGGCGAATCAGTTCTCCCCAGGGTAGATAGTGCCCGCCTAGCGTCACCCGTTCGGGAAAAACCTCTGTGCTCAATAAGCTAATCATTGCCTCGGCGATGTCTCTGACATCAACCACT
>JBFKDP010000344.1:0-4368 GCA_041619575.1 Litorivivens sp. | reverse complement strand
GCGGATATTGTCGTTACCGGTCGCGTTGTCGACAGTGCGGTGGTCATAGGTCCGCTGATGCATGAATTTGGCTGGCTGCCGACAGACTACGATGCCTTGGCCCAGGCTGCTTTGGCGGGGCATGTGCTGGAATGTGGGGCGCAATGCACAGGCGGGAATTTTACCGACTGGCACCAAGTGCCGGACTTTTCCAACATGAGTTATCCCGTTGCGGAGGTCCGTAGCGATGCGAGTTTTGATGTCTGCATACCACCGGCAACCGGTGGCCTGGTAGTGCCCGCATCTGTTGGCGAGCAGATTCTCTACGAAATTGGCGACCCCGCGAACTACCTGTTACCCGATGTTGCCTGCGATTTCTCGGATGTCCGTCTTGAATTGATCTCTGAAAACCGTGTCCGCGTCAGCGGGGCCCGCGGTCGTGCGCCTGGCTCTCACTATAAAGTGTGCGCAACCTGGGTGGATGGTTATCGCCTAATGGGCAGTGTTTTTATGGGCGGTATTCGCGCTGCTGACAAGGCTCGTTGCAGTCTGGATGCCTGGGTGAAGCGCACGCGGAAAGTGTTTGACGAGCGTGGGTGGGGCGATTACCGGGACGTTTCCATTGAAATCATTGGCGCGGAAGATACCTATGGCCCGCACGCGCGAACGGGGGACACGCGCGAAGTCATGGCGAAATATGGGGTGCATCATAATTCGCGCGAGGCCCTGACTTTTGCCGCGATGGAGTTTGCCTACCTGGCAACCTCAGCGACGCCCGGCATGAGTGGCTTTGGCGCTGGGCGCATCAAGCCTTCGCCACTGGTACGCATTCATTCGGCCCTGATTAACAAGTCCCAGGTGCCGGTAACAGTACAGGTGGGGGACGAAATTCTCAGTGAGCGCACCTATGACTCCGAGCGTTCTGAGCCCAGCTCCGGTACAGTCTACCGTTTGCAGGCTGCGCCAACGGAGCCCTGTGAGTCTGTGCCTCTCGAGCGTGTGGCCTATGCGCGCAGCGGAGACAAAGGGAATTATGCCAATGTCGGGGTGATTGCCCGCAAACCGGAGTATCTGCCATATCTCTATGAGCAGCTAAGTGAACAGGCCGTGGCTGACTATTTTGCTCACACGATAAAAGGTCGAGTCCAGCGCTTTGATTTGCCCGGATTCCACGCGTTTAATTTCCTGATGAGCGAAGCCCTTGGTGGCGGGGGCAGTGCTTCCCTGCAAGTTGACTCACAGGGGAAGGCACTGGCACAGATGCTGTTGTCGATGGAAATCTCGCTGCCTGTACGCTTTCTGCAGGACTAGTTGTATTGGCGGGGTATGCCGCTCGCGGTAGCCCTGCGATTGTTCTGGTTCAGTATTACGCGTAGTATTTGCCGGCATAACATAACCAGCCAGACCACTACGCTGCATAACTGAGGACGTATGGCCGATCAGAATTCAGAGCCCGCCTTTGGCCGTTTTCTAAAATTCTGGCGCAGCGTGCACGAGGTCAGTCAGGAAGAGCTGGCTTTCCGGCTCGACAGCTCGCCGCGCCATATCAGCCGTATTGAAAATGGCACCAGCCGCCCGAGCGAAGCCATTATTCTTGAAATTGGTCGGGTGCTGGAGCTGGGCAATCGCGACCTTAATCATCTCCTGATCGCTGCAGGTTATGCGCCGCAAGAAGAGAAAGTCGACTTTCATTCGCCGGAACTGAAATGGTTGCGCAAGGCCATGACCCTGCATCTACGTGCGCTGGATCCCTATCCGGCCTCTCTGGCCGATAGTTCCTCGAACCTGCTAATGGTCAACCGGGGTTGGGTGAGCTTTTACTCACATATTGTATCGCCGCAAGAGCTGGCCAACGTCAGCAACTTCTATGATTTTATCTTCAGTCGCCAGGGTGCCGGTACGGTGGTCAGTAACTGGGAAGATACACTCTCGGGAATACTGATGTCGTTCCAGCAATCTGCCCTGTTCAGTAATGATCAGGCTGACCGTCAGACATTGGAGAGGCTGGGTACACACCCCTCGGTACCGGCGGATTGGCGCCAGCGCGCTGCGAAATTTGAGCCGATGGCGAGTTTTCGCGTGCAGCTGAACATTGGTGGTGCCCTGCGGCGCTTTTTCAACGTCAATACGACGGTGGGTGCGCTGGGGCCGGCTGCCTTTTTGTCTGAACCCAGGCTGACGGTAAGCACCCTTTATCCTGAAGATGAAGATGTCGATCTGGCCGCTCTGATAAACCCTGATTTGAGCCACCCTCTGCTGTTTTACTGAGTTTGCGCAGCTAGACATCCAATGTCATGGCGGTGACACCCTCCCACCATGACAATGCTCGCATCGAAGTATTGCTAATTGTGAGGTTGAACTATGGCTGCGCCAATTCTCTGCGAACGCGACCTGAATTTTATGCTGTACGAGCTGTTCGATGCTGAGGGGCTCACCCAGCGCGAGCGCTACAGTGACCACTCGAAAGAAACCTTCAACGCCTCGATCGCCACGGCCAAGCAGATAGCTGAAAAATACTTTGTTCCGATTCGCCAAAAGGTAGATACGGAGCAGCCGACCTTTGACGGACAAAACGTCCACATGATACCCGAGATCAAGACGGCAGTGGACGCTGCGACCGAGGCGGGTTTCGTCTCTGCAACGTCTGATTATGAACTCGGCGGCATGCAATTACCTCTGATCGTTGCATCAGCGGCCAACGCCTACTTGTCGGCAGCGGGCAGTACGACAATGGGCTATCTGGGGCTTACCTCGGCTAATGCGAACCTGATTGAAGCGCACGGTAGCGAAGAGCAGATTGAAAAGTGGGTCAAGCCCATGCGCAGTGGCCGCTTTTCCGGAACAATGGCCATGACCGAGCCCGGTGCCGGCTCCGGGCTGGCCGATTTGACGACCTCAGCAGTGAAGCAGGATGACGGTACCTACCGCGTGGTGGGTAGTAAGATTTTCATCTCCGGCGGTGACCATGAGCTGAATGAAAATATCGTTCACTTGGTGCTGGCGCGCGTAAAGGGAGCGCCCAAAGGCGTGAAGGGTATCTCGCTCTTTATTGTGCCCAAATTTTTAGTGAATGACGATGGCAGCCTTGGCGAGCGCAATGAAGTTGCTCTGTCGGGTCTTTTTCACAAAATGGGTGGTCGAGGTCAAACCTCAACAGCACTGAGTTTTGGTGACAACGACGGTGCGGTTGGCTACTTGGTGGGCGAAGAAAATCGTGGCCTGACCTATATGTTTCATATGATGAACGAGGCTCGGGTTATGGTGGGTACCGGCGCGGCCTGCACAGCGCTGACCGGCTATCAGTATTCCTTGCACTATGCCCGCGAACGTCCACAGGGCCGACTGCCTTCATCGAAGGATCCCCTGTCGCCGCCGGTCAATATCATTGAGCACCCGGATGTTCGTCGCATGTTGTTGGCACAAAAGGCTTATGCAGAGGGTGCCTTTGCGCTCTGCCTGCTCGGTGCCCAACTCTCCGACGATGAAAAGACGGCGGAAACTGAAGAGGAGCGCAAGGCCGCTCACACGCTTCTCGACTTCCTGACGCCAATGATCAAGTCTTGGCCGTCTGAGTATGGCCCGGAAGCAAACGACCTGGCCATCCAAGTGCTGGGAGGCCACGGTTATATTAACGAACACCCGGTAGAAATGTTCTATCGGGACAATCGGCTCAATCCAATTCACGAAGGCACAACCGGTATCCAATCGCTGGACTTACTGGCCCGCAAGGTGCCGATGAACAATCTGGCTGGCTACAAAGCCTGCCTCGCCGAGATGCAAAAGACGATTGAAGAGGCGAAGGCCTCAGAGCTAGCCGAAACAGCCGAAAAACTGGAGTCGGCACTTGCAACGCTGCAGACAACGACCGAAGCATTGCTTGGCGCGATGATGGAAAAGCCGATAGATTTGGCACTGGCCAATTCGGTGAAGTACCTCGACCTCTTTGGTCACGTGGTGATAGCTTGGCTCTGGCTCAAGCAGGGTTTAGTGGCTAACTCTGCGTTGGCAACGGTCTCCCACTCGACGGAGGAGGATTTTTATCGCGGTAAATTGCAGGCGATGCAGTATTTCTATCGCTACGAATTACCACTGGTCGACACTTGGGCTTCTATTCTGACGGAAATTGATAGCACCTTTTACGATATGCGCGACAGCTGGTTCTAGTGTGTTAACTGTTCGCTGAGAGGTAAACCTGGCCGCGGACGTCGATTGATAGGTTGAGGGGTATCCCGTTACTGTGAAGCGTAATCAAGCTTTTAGCGGGTATGCCCTTTGAGGCTTCCGAGAATCATTCCCACGAGCACTGCCTAGTAAGGAGAAAACCATGAAAGAAATTACCAAGGATGAAATTCAGCAATACATCGGCTATGAGGCGGAGCCTACCCAGTG
>JBFKDP010000343.1:0-4376 GCA_041619575.1 Litorivivens sp. | reverse complement strand
TGTATGATGATGCGCGGCGTTGAAAAGCAGAACTCCGTGATGCGCACCTCAGCCATGCTCGGTGAATTCCAGAACAATCAGGCTACCCGCCAGGAATTTCTGTCCCTGATTGCACGTTAAACGCCATCGGGAAGATACCGAAAGCCGGCGTTATAGTGATGCCGGTTTTTTTGTGCGCTCACACCCAGAGTGGCACGCTTTGCGTATGACTAGCAGTCCCGCGCAACAAAGTCCTGAATCAGGGTGCCAATCTCCGGCGCGGCAGCTTCCATATGAAAGTGGTGACTGCCGGGCAGCTGCCTGAAATGACAATCCTTGATCAGTGCCGTCATCGCCTTAATTTGCGGATAACGTCCAAACCCTGATTCTGCCACGACAAGCATGACTGGCACGTCCAGCGACGCCAGAATAGCCTGCAAGTGGTCCTGCGTAAGTTTGAAAGCTGAAGCGGCTTTGAGCCGAGGGTCACTATTCCAGATGTACCCACCCTGCGTTTTGATCGCAGCCCGTTCGGAAATTTTGCGAGCGGCCTGCTCGCCCATAGGCATCACTTTGACCCGCGCTTTAACAATTTCATCGAGCGACTTGAATACACGAGGCTTACGCTCATGCAATCGTCGGCAATCTTGTAGATAACTACCCAGTTGTTGCGCCGTATCCTCGACCTTTACCGGCTCTGGTATCAGGCCGTCCAGACAAATCAAAGCACTAACTCGCTCAGGACAAGCTGCTGTCAGCAACACCGACATAATCGCACCGCGGGAATGTCCAAGCAGACCAAATTGCTCCCAGCCCATCGCATCCGCAACAGCCAAAATAATAAGCAGATCATCCCAAATCTGATAGCTTGCATGGGCCGGCTTGTTGTCACTCAGACCATGACCCGGCAAGTCGATTGCAAGCATATGAATATCGCCCACATGCTCACCGAGCCACTCTCCTAGGGCATCAAAGCTTGCGGCGTTGTCCAACCAACCGTGCAGAGCCAGCAGCGGTCGCCCACCACTGCCCCATTCGCGCCCGCAAATACGCAGGCCGTCGATATTAAATTCTCGTTCTTCAACCTGAAACTGTTGCGTCACTGCCGCCTCGCAATCGTCGAATAATCAGGCGCATGGCGCAGCCACTGCAATCGACCAAACCCGCGAGCAGCAACGGTCATGTCTATCCGCGCCATACTCGCCGGAGCCATAACCTCTCGCAGGTCTTCACCGCAGAACCAACTCAATGCGTTACTAAACAATGGATTGTGGCCGACCAGCAGCAATCGTTCCTCGCTGCGCTCCGCCAGTGCGTCGTTCAGAAAACTCAGATTCGTATCGGGTGTCAAAAAATCAGCGTCTGACCAAGCCAGCCCCGGCATCGCCTCGATAAAAGCCGCAGCGGTTTGCTGGGCGCGATGATAAGGGCTGACCAGCACTCTGTCCGCCCGCCAGTGCCGAGCCAACCATTGACTGGCGGCTATTACCTGAACTTCGCCTACCGGAGTCAAAAGACGCTCGAAATCACTGTTGGCGTCGAGGCTGGCTTCACCGTGACGGACAAACACGCATTCCATCAGCGCAGACTGAAATCTACATCGCGACTTTGTTCAGCCCCCATCATGGCGGAGATGACTTCATCGAGCGATTTTCGATTGTAAATGATATCGTATAAGCCATTGACCAGCGGCATGTACACATCCAGCTGCTCCGCCTGCTCTTTCAGAATCCGAAGAGTATTCACACCCTCAGCAACCTGCCCCAACTCGGCAACAACATCATTCAGGTCACGACCCTGCCCCAAGGCAAAGCCAACCCGGTAGTTACGGCTCAGGGGCGACGTGCAGGTCGCAAACAAGTCGCCAACGCCGGCCAACCCCATAAAGGTCATGGGATCTGCGCCCTTGCGTGCTGCAAACCGGCACATTTCAGCCAAGCTACGGGTAATCAGCATACTGATGGTATTGCTACCCGCACCTAGCGCCGCCGCCATGCCCGCGCAAATGGCGTAGACGTTTTTCAGGGCGCCACCCAGCTCCAGTCCGTAGGTATCGCTACTGGCATAGACCCTGAAATAGTTGCATTGCAACAAATCCTGTATCGCCTCAGTCAATTGACCGTCGGCGCTGGCTATAACGGTGGCGGTGATCTCGCGCTCGGCCAACTCCTTGGCCAGATTGGGGCCACTCATCACGCCAAGTCTGGCCTGTGGCAGCTCTTCGCGAATAACCTCACTCATCAGTTTGAAGCCATCGGCCTCAATACCCTTTGTAGTACTGATAACAAAACAGTCGTCACTTAGCTGACCAGCCAAATTGCGGGCAACCTCCCGCGAAGACTTACTGGGCACCGCGACAAAAACAATATCAACCTCGGCAATCGCCTCGGCCAGATTGGTGGTCGCTTTCAAATTGGGGTTTAAAGGAATACCCGGCAAGTAGGTCGTATTTTCGTGCTTTTGATTGATATCGTTTGCACGTTCTTCGCTGCGCAGCCACAGGCTGACGGCGTGGCCGTTGTCAGCAACAATATTAGCGATTGCTGTGCCAAAACTACCGCCGCCCAAGACAGCGACGCGATAACTACTCTGGGTCATTATGATTTTCATCCACCGCTTTGTGCCGAGTCTACCACAGCCTCAGCAGCGCGGGTGTTGCGGAAATTTCCGGCACGAGCTGGCATAGCCAGCCCATGCCTTGGCGGGAGTTACTGTGCCAGTTCCATCAGCAGCTTGTTCAATTTGCGGATGTAGGCTGTCGGATCGTCCAGCTGCGCCCCCTCGGCCAAGTGGGCCTGATCGAACAGCACCTCAACCAAGTCTCCGAAACGATCTTCATCAGTTTCCTTATCCAGCTTCTGCACCAAAGGGTGCTCTGGGTTGAGCTCAAAGATCGGTTTACTATCAGGAACTTCCTGCCCGGCCTGCTCCAGGATGCGACGCATTTGCGCGCCCAGGTCATGCTCACCCACCACCAGACAAGCAGGCGATTCTGTCAGGCGACTGGTGACCCGCACCTCTTCCACCTTACCTTCGAGGATACCCTGCACACGCTCAACTAGGTCCTTATGCTCCTTCTCTAGCTTTTCCTGCTGCTTTTTATCCTCTTCACCATCGAGCTCGCCGAGATCCAACTGACCTCGACCCACGTCTTTGAAGGCTTTACCGTCAAATTCACCCAACTGATTCATCAGCCAGTCATCAACGCGGTCTGACAACAGCAGCACTTCCACGCCTTTCTTGCGAAATACTTCCAGATGAGGACTATTACTGGCCATAGCGTGAGATTCACCCACGACATAGAAGATTTCCTTCTGGCTTTCTTTCATGCGCGACACATAGTCTTCAAGCGAATGTGTCTGCTCAGCTTTGTTGTCATGCGTGGTGGCGAAACGCAGCAGTTTGGCGATCTTCTCCCGGTTTGCAAAATCTTCCGCCGGGCCTTCTTTTAACACCTGGCCAAAGGTTTTCCAGAATGTCTGGTATTTCTCGGTATCGTTCTTGGCCATTTTTGACAGCATATCCAGCACACGCTTGGTCAGCGCTGTCTTCATGGCATCCACATTGGGGTCGCGCTGCAAAATTTCACGGGAAACATTAAGCGACAGATCATTGGAATCAAGCACGCCTTTTACAAAACGCAGATAAAGCGGCAAGAACTGCTCGGCATCGTCCATGATAAAGGTGCGTTGAACATACAGCTTCACACCACGATTCATGTCCCGGTTCCACAAATCAAAGGGCGCTTGCTCGGGAATGTAAAGCAGGCTGTTGTATTCTAGCTTGCCCTCAACTTTATTGTGGCTCCAACTCAGCGGTGGGTTGAAGTCATGGGATATGTGTTTATAAAACTCGATGTATTCTTCGTCTTTGACGTCACTGCGGTTTCGAGCCCATAGAGCCGTCGCTTCGTTAATCGCTTCGTATTCAGGCTCTTCGCCCTCTTTCTTTTTCTTGTCTTCTTCCGACAGCGACTTCGCCATCATCACCGGCAGGGAAATGTGATCTGAATACTTTTTGATCACCGAACGCGTTCGCCAGTCGTCGGCATATTCCAGCGCATCGTCGCGCAGGTGGAGAATAACGGTTGTTCCGCGCTTGGCACGCTCAGCGCTCTCGATAGAGAAATCAGCTTCGCCGGTAGACTCCCAGTGCACAGCTTCGTCTGCAGCAGCACCCGCACGCCGGGTAATCACCTCTACCCGTTCGGCAACAATAAATGCCGAGTAGAAACCCACCCCGAATTGACCGATAAGCTGCGAATCCTTTTTCGGATCGCCGCTCAGGTTTTTGAGGTCTTCCGCCGTGCCGGAACGAGCGATTGTGCCGAGATTCTGAATGACCTCTTCCCGCGACATGCCAATACCGTTGTCGCTGATGGTAATGGTCTTGGCGTC
>JBFKDP010000342.1:0-4397 GCA_041619575.1 Litorivivens sp. | reverse complement strand
TATTCTCCCGCCAGGTACCGCCGACGCCCTGCGCCTTTTCAAGCATGACAAAGTCTTGAATGCCCGCCTTTTTCAGTGCTATGGCCATCGCAATTCCGGAAAAGCCAGACCCGATGATCACAGCCCGAGACATTGCCATTCAGCGCCCTCCTGTTCTAGCGATACGGTAGATTTTTATAGTGGGTAACGCCAAGTCACAGGGCTCTCTTACAGAGAGCCCTGATCGGCGATCAGAGGCGCTCGATGATGATGGCCGGAGCCATACCACCTGCAGCGCACATGGTCACCAGACCACGTTTTAGATCGCGTCGTTCAAGCTCATCAAGCAAGGTGCCGATGAGAATGGAGCCAGTTGCACCGATGGGGTGCCCCAAGGCCATGGCGCCACCGTTGACGTTAACCTTGTTTCGGTCGAGCTTCAGGTCGCGGATGAATTTCTCTGCCACCACCGCAAAAGCTTCGTTAATTTCGAACAGGTCGATATCGTCCACGGTCAAACCCGCCTTGGCCAAGACCTTTTTCGCCGCCGGCACCGGCGCATTCAGCATCAGGGTCGGCGAATCACCCATATTCGCCATTGCTACTACCCGCGCGCGCGGCTTGAGTCCATGTTTTTTGGCGTAATCCGGCGACGTCAGCAACAGCGCTGCCGCACCATCCACCACACCCGAAGAGTTACCGGCATGGTGAATATGATTAATCTCCAAATCCGGATAGGCCTGTTTCACCAGATTGCGGTAGGTGGTACCGGCCTCATCCAAGGGATAATCAGCAATGGCAGCAAAAGAAGGATTCAGGCCCGAAAGACTTTCCAGCGTCGTACCCGGACGCGGAAACTCCTCTTTATCAAGCGCCAGAGAGCCGTCCTCTTTGTATACCGGCACCAGACTTTTGTCGAAATAACCATTCTCAATCGCGTGGGCAGCACGCTTCTGACTCTCCACTGCCAGTTTGTCGACATCTTCACGGGAAATGCCTTCAAGCGTTGCAATAGCGTCGGCACAAACCCCCTGATGGGGTTGGGGATGCACTTCGCGCAAACGCAGGTTATCGCTATCGATAAAGGGCGATTGTGACTGACCGCCCTGGCCGTACCCGGACATCATTTCGGTACCGCCGGCAATGACCACATCTTCCATGCCGGACATGATAGACGCTGCGGCGAGATTAACCGTGGTAATGCCGGAGCCACAGAAGCGATCCAGCGTTACACCACTGGAGCGAATATCGTAGCCCGCATCCAACGCTGCCATTCGCCCCAGATCGCCGCCCTGCGGGCCGCGCTGGGAGCTGGTTCCCCAGATAATGTCATCGACGTCCGCTGTGTTCAATTTATTACGCTCGGCGATAGCCTTTAGAACCGTAGCGCCCAGATGCTGCGGATGCATCTCAGCCAACGCGCCTTTTCCCACCTTGCCGATCCCTCGCGGGGTGCGGCAGGCATCAATAATCCATGCTTCAGTCATACTTTTTTCTCCACCTGTAGAATTAACCTAGCGCCCTTTCCAGTTGGGTGCGCGCTTTTCGGCGAAGGCAGTCGCGCCTTCAATGGCATCTTCACTGCTGAACACAGCATCAGCCACTTTCTGCTGTTCATCGAACATCGTATCCAGTGACCAGTCTTGGGACTTGATTACTACTTCCTTGGTTTTCATCACCGCAAGTGGGCCATTGGCAGAAATAGTTTTTGCCAGTGCCTTCGCTGCTTCCACAGCAGTACCCGCCTCTACAACACGGTTTATCAGTCCGAGTTCATAGGCGCGCTGCGAGCTGATGAAATCACCGGTCAGTCCCAGCTCCATCGCTACGCGAGCTGGGATCTGCCTCGGCAGACGCATCAAACCACCCGCGCCCGCAATCAGGCCCCGTTTTACTTCGGGAATACCAAATTTGGAGTTATCTGCCGCGACTACCAAGTCACAGGCCAGCGCCAGCTCAAAGCCGCCCGCCAGTGCGTAACCCTCGATAGCAGCAATCAAAGGCTTTTTCGGGAGAGCTTCGATAAAGCCGGCAAAACCACGGCCCTCAATCATGGGCAGCTCACCGGTCACAAAGGCTTTCAAATCCATGCCGGAACAAAAGGTGCCCTCGGCCCCCGTCAGGATCGCAACCTGGATATCGTCGCTGCTGTCCAACCGGTCCATCGCGGCGGCTATGCCTTTGGCTACAGCTAGGTTCACAGCGTTTTTAGCCTTGGGCCGGTTCAGGGTGATCAGCATGATGCCGTCTTGAACCTCTACCAATACTTCATCAGTCATGGGGTATCGCTCCTTGTCGTTATCGTTGGATACAGGGTGTGCCACTTATCTCAAGATGCCGTATTCTTGCTCTGCACTCGCCTTCCAGCAAGTGCCGCGCGCGACAATAAGTTGACTAATTGTTACATTTCCCCTGATACAAACCCTAATCCAGCGAAGGTGTTACGTGCCACTATTGATTTTCAGAGATTCACAAGGCAACCAATTCGATGTTGAGGCCAATGTTGGCGATTCTGTTATGTTTGCGGCCACACAAGCCGGCATCGACGGGATTCTGGCGGAGTGCGGGGGCGCATGCAGCTGTGCGACCTGCCACGCCTATGTTGAACTCGAACGATTTCGTGAGTTGCCTGAGGCCTCGCCACATGAACAAGCCATGCTGGAGGGCGTACACGAGCCCTCGGAAACCAGCCGCCTGACGTGTCAGATTGATGTCAGCGACACCATGGAGGGAATGATCTTTACATTACCCGAGAGCCAATACTGAGCGTCAGAGGCCCACTGGCTCGGCACCAGCCAATTCGCTAGACTGTGCGGCGTTTTTGCTCGGTAGCTTCCATGAACCTCGTTCACGTCAATGTCGTACTCAACAAGCGACCACTGCTTGCAGATATAAACCTGAACCTAGAACGGCGCTGCTGGGCCATTCTGGGTACCAATGGCTCCGGCAAGAGTAGTCTGGCTCGTGTCATTGCCGGCGAGATCCCGCTCACTGCCGGACAGCTAAACAATCCGCCAGCCTCTTGTCGCTGGGTGTCACTGGAATCCCAGCAAGCGCTCTACGAAGAAGAGCTCTACCGTGACGAAAGTGACCTCACTGACGATGTCGATGAGGGGCGCACTGTTCGCACCCTGCTAACGGAGCACAGCCAGTGGGCAAGCGAGCATCAATCGCTTTGCGAAACACTGCAACTGGGCGAGCTACTGGATCGCGGTTATCGCCGTTTAAGTAGCGGCGAGGCTCGACGAACGCTGATTGCTCAGGCACTACTGGACCACCCCGAGCTATTGATTCTCGACGAGCCCTTCGAAGGATTGGACATGGCGAGCTCTGTTCAACTCCACGCCGCCCTGAACCGGCTTGTCGAGCGTGGTCAATGGTTGATTCTGGTAGTCGGGCAGACCCACGACATCATTGAGCGATGCGAGGACGTGGCTATTCTGGACAAGGGCCGCATAGTCTATGCAGGCCGTCGAGACAGTGGACTGGAAGGCGCGTGGGCACAACTGAACACCCACAGCAGCAAACCACCGACCCTGCCGCCCCGGGATCCGGAATTCCAGCTACCCGCCTGGCCCCGGGATAAACCCCTGATAGAGCTGTACGAGGGCTTTGTTCAGTATGGTGATACCTTCCAGTTCAGAGACTTGAACTGGACCCTGCAACCCGGCGAGCATACTCGTATAACCGGTCCGAACGGATCGGGAAAATCCACCTTGCTTGGCCTCATTACCGGCGACCACCCGCAGTGCTACCGCAACAATCTGAACGTTCTCGGCTTCCAACGCGGCAGCGGCGAAAGCATCTGGCAAATCAAAAAACATATTGGCTATGTTTCGGGTAGCCTGCACCGGGATTACCGGGTTTCAGTCAGTGCGCTCAATGTGATTGTCTCCGGACTCACAGACTCCATCGGCGTTTACACACAGACCGGCGCCAAGGAAAGCCAACTGGCCCACGCCTGGCTGGAGATTATCGGCCTTGCCGAGCAGGCCAATGCCCCTTTTCGCAGTTTATCGATGGGGCAGCAAAGGCTGTTGTTGATCGCACGGGCGCTGATTAAGCAGCCTCCGCTGATTATTCTCGACGAACCCGCCGAAGGGTTGGATGATTTCAATCGCTTTTACGTACTCGCAATAGTCGAGCAGCTAATAAGCGCTGGCGACAGCACACTGTTGTTGGTGTCACACCGCAGCGATGAAACGCTGTCTTGTATTTCCCGAAGCCTGGAATTTCTCCCCAGCGAGTCGCCTGAGGTTCGTTTCAACGTTCAGTCATTTGCCGAAGACGCTGGCCAGCCGCCTCAGTCCGCCACGGATATTGAGGGCCTATGACGCATTTGCTATAGTAGCGCGCCTCGCTTTCGCGAGGTTCCCGCGATGTGTCGGAGTGTAGCTCAGCTTGGTAGAGCACTGTCT
>JBFKDP010000341.1:0-4408 GCA_041619575.1 Litorivivens sp. | reverse complement strand
TCGGGGATCACCGCGTCGTTAAAAAAGACTTCGTTGAAGTGAGAGCCACCGTCCATCTGCGTGATGGGTTTAACCTCGACGCCGGGCTGTTTCATGTCAATAAAGAACATTGTCATGCCGCGGTACTTGGAGATGTCCGGGTCGGTTCGGCAAAGAATCACACCGTAGTCGGAGTGCTGTGCACCCGAGGTCCAGATTTTCTGGCCATTAATGATCCACTTGTCACCATCGAGCTGGGCTTTAGTGCGCAGGCCGGCCACATCGGAACCGGCGCTGGGTTCAGAAAACAGCTGGCACCAGACGTCTTCTGCAGAAGCCATGCGTGGCAGTAGCTCAGTTTTCTGCGCTTCGGTGGCGAAGTGCATAATGGCCGGGCCGCAGTTGCCTTGGCCGATCACAAAGTAGCCGTCAGGTTCGTCGTACTTGGCTACTTCCTGCGACCAGATGACTTTGTGGATCTGGCTCAGGCCGGCACCGCCATATTCCTTGGGCCAGGTGATGCAGGCATAGCCGGCGTCAAACACCTTCTTGTACCAGGCTTTTGCCTGTTCGTAGCGATCTTCCTGATTGCCGCGCACCGAGTCTTTGGTTTTGGGCTTGGCGTTGGCTTTGAGCCACGCTTGGACTTCTTTGCGAAATTCGGCCTGTTCGGGGCTGTCTTTAAAATCCATCAGATATTCTCCTTTCAGGCGGCGCTGTTGAGCAGTTGCTCAACCAGACGTTCTTTCCAGTAGGGACTGCCACCTAGGGTCAGTGACAGGGCCTGGGCGCGGCGATAGTAGAGGTGGCAATCGAACTCCCAGGTAAAACCCATGCCGCCATGGGCCTGAATATTTTCCTTGCTGCACTGGTAGTAGGCATCAATGGCGCTGACGCGAGCCGTCGCCGCAGACAGGGCCAATTCATCGGCGTCCACCGATAGGGCCCAGGCACCATAGTAAGCATTTGAGCGAGCGAGCTCTTTGGCCACAAACATGTCGGCAAGCTTGTGTTTGATGGCCTGGAAGGAGGCCACCTGACGGCCGAAGGCGTAGCGTCCGCTGGTGTATTCCTTGGCCATTTCTAGGGAGGCTTCGCAGCCGCCCACCTGCTCAAAGCTGATCAGGACTGCTGCGCGGTCATAGATTTTTGCCAGCGCAGCAATGGCGTCCATGTCGCCGTCGAGTTTCTCTGCGTTGGCGTGATCGAATACGAGTTCCGCAACGGGCTGAGTCGGATCGAGGCTTTTTAATGGCGCTCGAGTAACGCCGGGCTGCTCAAGGTCAACCAGATACAGCTTCAGCTCACCGTCTTCTTTGGCGGCAACCAAGGCCTTGTCGGCAATGCTGCCGTGCAGGACAGCTGTTTTGCTGCCGGATAATTTGCCATTGCTCACGCTGCAGTTAACGGCCTCGGCGTTAAATGCGCCAGAGGTTTCAACGGTGGCCAGACAGCCGATCCATTCGCCGCTGGCCAGTTGCGGTAGCCACGCATTCTGCTGGTCTTTGCTTGCAGCGAGTTTGATGGTTTCGGTGGCGAGGTAGACCGAAGCGATGAACGGCACTGGCGCTAGCGCGCGGCCCATTTCTTCAGCAATAACACAGAGTTCCAGGTAACCGAGGCCGAGGCCGCCCTGATCTTCGCTGATGGCGGTGGCGGGCCAGCCCAGTTCTACAATTTGTTGCCAAAGGGCTTTGTCAAAATCCTGACTGCCTTCCAGCGTCTGGCGAACGCGCTCAGGAGTACACTCGGCCGCAAGAAAATTACGCGCCTGTTCCTGAATGAATTTTTGATCGTCGGAGAAGTCGAAGTTCATGCTCTGCTCCCGGGTATAGAGCCCAAAATTGAGAGGAGAGCTTATCGCCAGACCTTCAGCCTAACAATGGCAAAAGCCACCATTGAGGCTGCCAGATCGGGTCATCGGAGCGTGTTTGGTAAAGACTCAGCTGTCCAGCATGGTCTTGGCGGGTTGCAGGGACATAAATGCGCGAACAGCGCGCCGCGCCTCGTCGTCCTCGCCCGGCACGTAGCGGTAGGACAAAACCAGGCGGCCGGTCAGCTCGATAATATCGCTGAGCGCCGGGGCCCCGGGGTGGTGTGTCCGGTAGTGGTTGTAGGCTGTTTCAAAAAGCGCCTCCCATTCGGGATAGGACTCCTCTCCCAGCATCTGTGGCAGGGTATCTGCGGCGTTGCCCCCGGACAGCAGGTCCTGGCTGCCGGCCGAAACTGACAAAACCTGGGATGCGCAGGCAATGCACTCTTCAATCATGCGGGCGAAGTCTTGCTGGTGAGGTTCGCAGACTCGATAGAGCTCCTTAAACAGGCGGCTTCGCTCGAGTTCAATGACCGCTGTAATCAGGTCGGCTTTCCCGTTGTAATATCGGTATACTGTGCGCCGCGTGACATTCGCGGCATTGGCAATGTCCTCAATCGTGGTCGATTGAATGCCCTTGCTGACAAAGCAGGTAATCGCTGCGCGCAAGAGTTTTTTCCTGCCAGTGTCGACATTGTCTACCCTGGCGCCGTTTCCCCACCGTCTGCTTACCGCTTCCATAAGTCACATATCCGATTGTTGCGTAAGTTAAGCGAATATGCCCGAGCTGTGGGTTGTGTAATAGTAGTGAAAATACATACTCGCAGTGTTGTAGACCCCTAGTGACGGGCGTGAGGCGCGGGCTTACGAGGTCTGAATGACCGCTATGGGAAGCCCTTTGACCGCTATCGGGATGGCACGGCGGAGACTGCTGTTGCATAATCTCTCGCACTTTACGTCTGAATAAGTTGAACGCCATGAGATACGCGAATATTACGGGCTGGGGCAAGTGCCTGCCGCCAGCCGTTCTGACCAATGCTGACCTGACAACCATTATGGATACCTCGGATGAGTGGATCAGCAGTCGGACCGGTATCAAAGAGCGGCGTATCACCCACGTTAAATATTCCGAATTGGCCGTGTTGGCGGCCAAGCGCGCACTGGCAGCGGCGGGACTGAAGGCGGAGGATCTGGATATGATCATTCTCGCTACGTCAGTGCCGGACAATATGATCCCTAATGGGGCCTCCGCGGTGCAGGATCAGCTTGGTGCCAAGAATGCAGCGGTGTTTGATCTCAATGCGGCCTGCACCGGTTTTGTCTACGGCATGAGCCTGGCGACCGCAATGGTGCGCTCTGGCAGCGTTGAGCGGGTAATGGTCATTGGGGTGGATGGAATTCCCTACTATCTCGATTGGACAATGCGCGAAGTGTCAGTGCTCTTTGGTGACGCGGCCGGGGCGGTAATCGTCGAACCGAGCGATGAAGCGAGTGGCTTGCTCGCTGACAAGCTTGGCTGTGACGGCGAGGCGCGGGATATTCTGATGGCTGCGAATTCAGGCTCCGTGCGCGAGCGCTTTGCTGACAGTGTCGACGGTCTGTATTCCATTAATTTTGAAGGGCAGGAAATTTTCAAGCGTGCGGTGCGCGGTATGGGTTTTGCGATGAACACCGTGTTGGAAAAGTTGGGCATGAAAGCCGAAGATATTGATTTGGTGATACCGCATCAGGCCAATATTCGCATCATTGAAACCCTGGCCAAGCGCCTCAATGCGCCGATGGACAAGGTCATGATCAATATCGAGAAATACGGCAACACCTCAGCAGCCACCATCCCGGTCGCCTTGTGCGAAGCCTTGGAGCAGGGTCGAATCAAAGCGGGTGATCATCTGATGGCCGCAGCCTTTGGTGCAGGTTTGACCTGGGGAGCCTGTATGCTGAAGTGGGGTGATCGCGTGACCCCGCTGGGCGAATGTGAAGATGATTTGCCACCCTGCGAAAAAACGGCGTTGGAGCTTTTACAGCCTTGGGTGGATGGTAGCCGCAAAGCCCACGGCGTGTGAGTTGCGCCAATGATTTTGAGAACACCTGAGGAGCGCTTTTCGGCGCTCCCCGACTTCCCCTTCGAGCCACACTATCACCACTTGTCGAACCCGGCCGGTGATGTGCGTATGGCCTACATTGACGAAGGCCCGCGTGATGCGCCGGTCGTGTTGATGCTGCACGGTGAACCCAGCTGGAGCTTCGCTTATCGCCATGTTATAGCGGCGGTCGTGGCCGCTGGCTATCGCGCAGTGGCCCCCGACCATATCGGCTTTGGACGCTCGGACAAGTTGCCCCAGCGTAGTCATTACTCCTATGCGCGCTTTGTGGACTGGATGGTCAGTTTTGTCGAAGCGCTGGATTTGCGCGACATATTACTGGTCTGTCAGGACTGGGGTGGTCCTATTGGTCTGAGTACCCTGGCGAAAATGCCGGATCGTTTCAGCGGTGTCATCACAGCAAATACCTTGTTGCCAAACTGTGAGGCGCCGCCAAAGGGCATTGCCGACTGGCCGGGTGAACTGGTTGAAAACTGGGCGTCAATGACGGCCGCAGCTGATGATTTGCCGGTAG
>JBFKDP010000340.1:0-4416 GCA_041619575.1 Litorivivens sp. | reverse complement strand
TTGGGCAATTATTAATGTAGAGGTCAAAAATTAACCTGAAACCGAATGAAATACCAGCCCGCAGGGCTCGCCTGGTCGCAGGCCAAGACTTAGCACACTTACTATAGCGCTATAATTTCGCTATTCTTCGTTCACAACAATTAATGAGTTCCCTGCCGTGAAAAAAGCCCTAACCATTCTTTTTAGCCTGACCTTGCTCGGTTCAGGTACCAGTATTGCTGATAATTTTGACTACCTGGATATCGCGTACTCCCAGCAAAATACTGACTGGGAAGATTTTACGGACAGCAGCTCAACCACGATCAAAGCCAGCGTCTCTTTGCTTACTTACACTCATGTACGGGCACGCTACCACGACGGTAACGTCAGGTTTCCGACAAACGCGCGGCAGGAAACCTGGACTGCTTACGGTATAGGCGCGCATTATCCAGTCACACCCGGGCTTAACCTCTACATTGGGGCAGACCACAATGAGCTGGAGTTGGAGAACAGGCCCACAGAACGAGGTTGGTATCCCCATATCGGCGCGCGCTACCAAGCCAACGATCAATGGCAATTTGCGCTGGAGGTCGGTGAGTCTGACGTTATCTTCGAGGACACCACCTTCTTCGTTGAAACGGTTTATAACATTCTGCCAGCGCTGGGTCTGTCGGCCACTTTACGCGACTATGACGATCTTGACCTGACAGAATACGAAGTCGGGGTTCGCTGGTTTTTCAGACAGTAAAGCCACTTCACACCGGTCATTTCGGCGCAATGTGGTAAACTTTGCGCCGACTTTTCAGCAGCCTGCGCCAATGACCGACGCCAAAGACTCCATCTACTCAACACCCCGTGAAGCCATTGATCGCTTTGCCTTTGACGACACGGTCGTATCCGTATTCCCGGACATGATCAAACGTTCGGTGCCCGGCTACAGCACCATCATCGCCATGACAGGCGTCCTTGCCGACCGCTACGCCAAACCTGGCACTTGCTGTTATGACCTGGGCTGCTCGCTGGGCGCCAGCAGCTTTGCCATGGCCCAGTATCTGACAGATCGCGATTGTCGCATTGTCGCCGTCGATAACTCAGAGTCCATGCTGGATCAGCTCAGCAGCCGACTTGGTCAAAGCGACGTACCTCTAGATACCATCTGCGCCGATATCCGCGACATTGAAATCACCGATGCTTCGGTCGTGGTATTGAATTTCACACTGCAATTTCTGGAACCCGACTCTCGCGATGCCCTACTGCAAAAAATCTATCGCGGGATGGTCACCGACGGCATTCTGGTTCTCTCGGAAAAAATACGCTTCGCCGATCCCCACCTGCAGGACTTGAATACCGAGCTCCATCACGCCTTCAAGAAAGCCAATGGCTATAGTGACCTAGAAATTGCTCAAAAGCGCACGGCGCTGGAAAACGTACTCCAACCAGAAACCATCGATACCCATGAACAGCGCCTCAAAATGGCAGGCTTTGACAGCGTTGATGTCTGGTTCCAGTGCTTCAATTTCGCCTCGCTGGTCGCGGTCAAACAATAATGTTTAGCGAGTTTCTGACAAATTTCCACGATACCCCGCTGGAAACTTGGCTTCCCGATCTGGAAGAGCTCCTCGCCCAAGGTATGGACCCAAAACGTTACGGCGATATTCCGCGCTGGCTCGAAAGCCTGAATCGGCTGCCACCTACCCGCCCTGATGCAATCGATCTTCGCAGTGACGCGATTACCATCAACGGCGACATTAACGAAAGCGAAGGCGCCACTCTAGAGTCCGCCCTGCAGGGCTTACACCCCTGGCGCAAAGGACCTTTCCAGATCTTTGACACTTTTATTGATACTGAGTGGCGCTCAGACTGGAAGTGGCAGCGAGTACTACCGCACTTGAGCAATCTTAATAACCGCACGGTCCTCGACGTAGGCTGCGGCAGCGGTTACCACTGTTGGCGCATGCGCGGTGAAGGTGCCAAGCTGGTAGTCGGTATCGACCCGACACCGCTCTTTGTCATTCAGTTTCAGGCACTGCAGCACTTCATTCAGGATCAGCAGGTCGGTGTACTGCCACTGGGAATCGAGAAGTTACCCCCCAAACTAAGCTGCTTTGACACCGTTTTTTCCATGGGGATTCTCTACCATCGCCGCTCCCCCTTCGACCACTTACTGCAACTGCGCGATGCACTGCGCAGCGGAGGCGAACTGGTGTTGGAAACGCTGGTCATTGAAGGGACGGAAGGCGACACTCTCGTGCCCAGCGGACGCTACAGCAAAATGGGAAACGTCTGGTTTATTCCCAGCTGCGCAAGCCTAGAGCTTTGGTTGCGAAAAGTCGGATTTCAAAACGTCCGCACTGTTGATGTTACTGCGACGAGTACCGGCGAGCAGCGTCGCACCGATTGGATGCGCTTTCACTCTCTGGCTGAATTTCTGGACCCGGACGACCCGAGCAAAACCGTTGAAGGCTACCCGGCGCCGCGCCGGGCCACTCTGATCGCGGAAGCGCCCTGATCAAGCCTTGACGGGGCGCTGACCACCGCAAAGCACATCGGTGATCACTTCCGTATCCATATATTCCTTCAGGCGAAATACCTTGCCGTCGCGGAACTCAAACAAAAAATGGTACAAATTATTGTACTCAACACCTGACACGTGCAGCCCTCTGGATTCGGCTTCAACCGCCACCTTCTCGCCTTCCGCGGTCATACCATGCACCGTGAAAGTCAGGCCACTCGGGAATACGTCGAGTACAGCAGCCGCCCCGGCAACAATCTGATCACGGCTTAAGGTACCCGATATCAGCGTGTTGCCCGACGTCCAACAGCTACCATCCGAGGTATAGGCAGCAGCTATGCGCTCGCCATCGGCCGCATTAAGGGCCTCAAAAAAATCCAACACACGCTTTTTATTGTCTTCTACTGCACTCACAGGGCATTTCCTAGGCTAAGTTAGAGCGTTAAATTAAGCTTTACACAGGCAAATTGCTCAAAGTATGATCAATTCGTAATAAAGGAGCGTACGACCTCAAGGATTAGACCGGAGAACAATGCAATGCAATATGCTGGGGGGCATGCATCGCAGGAGGCCTTCCACCAGGCTGTAACACAATGGGTGGACGACCAGATCGCGCACTGCATCGCGGAACTGTCGCAAATATTGCTCGACAAGGCAATGAACGACAAGGACCGCGAGAATGCCCTGCTGTACTTCAAGCACCACAAATACCTCGAAAACAACCGTCAGAACGTTGCGGATAACTTTCGCCAGCTGTTTGAGAAAGCGCTGAGCGGCAATGACCCTTCCATTAAAGTCATTCCCCACCAGCGTCCTATTGCCGAACTCACGACCCTGCTGGATCAATTGCAGAGCCAGCCTAAACTACATGAATTTTGCTCGACACTTCGCGCAGAAGTTTTCAATACGCTGTTCCAGCGTGCGTTTAATATACTTGACCCAGCACCGCCTATACGCGCTGCAGCCCGGGATGTTTTCCAGCGCGAATTCAGCAGCCAACTCAACCTGTTATATGTCATGTTGCTGGAGCGCTTGCCACAGTCAGACAGTGAAACCCGGTGCATAGATCGGCGGGCCAATATACTCGCATGGATACAGCACCTTGAGAAAAAGCTGAATGATCCAGCCATTGACTCCTCAACACGTGCCCTCACCAAAGATCGTCTGGAGGAATTGCAAACCAAACTGGACTCACTGGATACGCTTAGCTACACCTCCAGCCAATTGCGCGAACGCTGGTTTCATCCCCACGACGATCTCCAGTTACGCGCATATAGCGACGAGGAGCTCATTCGGGAGGTAGACAAACTATTCAACCCCCTGAACACGTTGGCCGGTGTTCCGCGATCACTGAAATCCATGGCCGCACGCATTCGCCCTATCGTGGAAAGTGTTGCACTGAAAGATCGTGGCTCATTTATGTCAGCCCTACACCCCGCCAAGCAGCTACTGCATCAAGTGGCGGCAACCGTGGTCAACTGGCTCGACAGTAGCGCTGATGAACGCCGGCAAATGCTCCGCAATGTAAAACAGTCCATAGATTCCGGCGTTGAGGCAGGCTCTGGCAGCTACCCGGGCGATCCTGCCCTGATGACGGCGCTGCACCAAGAGCTGCTGGACTACCTCGCCTACCAACTACATCGCGTTGACCGCGAAGAACAGGAGCTGGCAGGCCAACGTGAACCCCAGCAGCCCGTGAGTTTTATGCACGAGATCAACGCAACTCTGGAGACAAAGCTGGAGGGGATTGATGTTCCTCCACTGGTCCATAAACTGGTTTTTGGCCTTTGGAATCGCGTTATTGCTGAAACTTGGGTGGAATACGGTGAAGAAGGCATCGCCACCCAGCAGGCTTTGTCACTGGTTGACGACATTCTGTGGTATCTGCAGTGCGACGACACCAAACTCAAGCACACCAATACTGA
>JBFKDP010000339.1:0-4417 GCA_041619575.1 Litorivivens sp. | reverse complement strand
GATGGTTGGTTTTGTTCTGGGGCGTCTGCGTCGGCGTTGGTACGACGCGGCGCTGGAATTACTGGAGTGCGCCAATGGATAGGTGGCGGCGCAGTCGTTTTATCGATGGGGAGGATGAACCTTTGGGCCCACTGGCCAATCTCGTCGATATCATTCTGGTTTTTGCTTGCGGGCTTATAGCGGCTTTAGTTTCATTCAGTGCGGACTTGCAACAGCATTTTGCTGCGCCGCAGCATGAAGTGTCCGCGGGCAAAGAGCTGAGCGAGGTACCGGATTCCATCGCGGACAAGCTGCAAAGTGGCCGTGGTTATGAGTCGGTGGGGCAGGTTTATCGCGACCCTGCGACCGGTAAATTAATTCTGGTGGGAGATTAACGTGGCTTGTCTTGGGGAATGAAAAAAGCTCGGGCAGGCCAGAGGGAATATGGGGGTTTCCTTCTGACCTGCTCGCGCCTTCCACCCCGCTGTGGGGTGCGCGCGTTGTGCCAGCGCAAGTAGAGGCTGCCACACCCTGAAGACACTTGCGGACGAGTCCTTTCCTTCTCGTCCCTGGCACCGGCTTCCGACCCATGAATGACCGAGCCCGGGTGGCACAACACGCAACTTTGGAGGTGGGCCTCCAAAGATTTGCTAATGATAATCATTATCATTTGTGGCTGCAAGTGCCGAGCTCTGTTGTGCGGATCGCATCACAGCGCTTTGGGCTTCAGAACGGGGTGGCGGATACAAAAAAGGGCGCTCAACGAGCGCCCTTTTCGATTATTGCTGTGTTGCTATCAGCCTTCTGCTTCGTAGCGGGCAACACTTTCGTTGATTTCTTGCTTGGCGGCAGCGGCGCCTTCCCAGCCTTCAACTTTAACCCACTTGCCGGGCTCAAGATCTTTGTAGTGCTCAAAGAAGTGCTGGATTTGGTTGCGCAGCAGTTCGGGCAGGTCAGTGGCTTCTTCAATGCCGCGATAGATGGGTGACAGCTTGTCGACTGGCACAGCCAGCAGTTTGGCATCGACACCGGATTCGTCGGTCATTTTCAATACGCCAACGGGGCGGCAGCGAATAACGGAACCGGCCAGCAGCGGGAAGGGGGTAGGTACCAGCACGTCTACCGGGTCACCATCTTCTGACAAAGTGTTGGGCACGTAGCCGTAGTTGCAAGGGTAGTGCATGCAGGTAGACATAAAACGGTCTACAAAAATCGCACCGGAATCCTTGTCTACTTCGTATTTAACCGGGTCGGCGTGAGCCGGAATTTCGATAATGACGTTGATTTCGTCGGGAATGTTCTTGCCGCTAGGCACTTGGTTAAGGCTCATGGAAGTCCTCTGACTGGTTTCGGTAACAGACACCGGAGCTGACGCGCAGACCGGTATGGCGAAAAGTTGCACATTATACAGACCGCGACACCCAGCGAGAAGTTAATTGCCTGTTAAATAAGCAGCTGCGGTGTCGGGTTGTTTGACGCGGTTTTGCGCGCACTCGCCGCGGAGAGACCCGGTTAGGTGGGGCTGCGCCTCACTTCGGGTGGGTCTACATCCTCCTCCACCGGCTGGCTGCTCAGCATGTCGTCGTGTTCCACCATATTCCAGGGCAGATTGCCGGGCGAAATCTCCAGAAAGATCAGGTGTTTTTCAAACTTGTCGAGGATGTCGATAATGATGTCATGCTGGTCAAAACCGAAAATGTCGTAAGACTGGCCACCCAATCGCAGAAAGACTTCCGCCCGGTAGTAGACCCTGTCGCTTCCCTTTCCGTGGGTCATTTCCGGAAAGGCATAGTCGGGTAGCTGGTGTTCCACCAAGCGGATTTCGTAGATGAAATCTACCTTGTCGTCACGCTGTACCTCCAGGTAGGTGCGGGCATTGTCCTCGTCCACATGCATCTGTGCCTGCCAATCCTGCTTGGTCAGTTCCCGTTCTACCCGCAGCATGGCTTTGGAGACGGTGGTCGCCATAAATTCCTGCACGTCCGCTTTGTCCGGGAAGGTCACCAGCCCGAGCAGTCGGCGCTTCCACAGACCGCGTGCATTGGTGCCGCTGAAGCGATTTTGAATTTCCAGTTGCAGGCTGCGGTGGTGGTGGCCCTCAATGACCAGCGCCCGCCACATACCCAGAGCCGAAATAATCATGATGATGGAAAACGGCAGGGCACTGGCGATGGTCATGGTCTGCAGTGCGCTCAAACCCCCGGCCAACAGCAGCACCGCTGCGACGGCACCTTCGGACGTGGCCCAGAATACCCGGTGCCAGACCGGCGATTCCTGAGCGCCCCCGGACGCCAGTGAATCGATGACCAGCGAGCCAGAGTCTGACGAGGTGACAAAAAAGGTGATGATCAAGATCACTGTAATAAAGGACACGATGGAGGAGAAAGGCAGAATTTCATACAGCTTAAACAGCGCAATGGCATGGTCTGCCTGTACCTGACCAATCAAGGCGGAGTAACCCTCGTTCATGATTTTGTAGAGGGCCGTGTTGCCAAATATGGAAAACCACAAAAAGGTAAAGATGGTGGGAACCAGCATCACGCCGACAACAAATTCGCGGATGGTGCGACCACGACTGATTTTCGCGACAAACAGCCCCACAAAGGGTGCCCAGGCGATGGTCCAGCCAAAGATGAACAGCGTCCAGTTGCCTATCCAGTCACTGCGAGTATAGGCCTGTAGATTAAAGGTGCGCTCGACAATAAAGTTCAGGTAACTGCCGGTATTTTGCAAAAAGCTTTCCAGAATATGTATGGTCGGTCCGGCAATAAACACAAACAGCATCAGCGTCACGGCGAGCAGCATATTGACGATGGACAGGCGCTTGACGCCTTTGTCCATGCCCGCAACCACCGACAAAATGGCCAAACTGGTAATCAGGCCAATGCTGATGATTTGCACCGTCGTACTCACCGGTATGCTCGGCCACAGATAATTCAACCCCGCATTTATCTGCGCAACGGACAAACCGAGGGTGGTGGCAATGCCGAACAGGGTGCCGAGAATGGCAAACACATCGACAATGTGTCCGGCGGGCCCATAGATCTTGTCGCCAATCAGGGGGTATAGCGCCGAGCGCATGGACAGCGGCAGACCGTGGCGGAAGGCAAAGTAGGCCAGCACGAGCGCCACTAGACCGTAAATCGCCCAGATGTGAAAACCCCAGTGAAAAAAGGCTATCTGCATCGCCTGCTTGGCGGCGTCGATGGTTTCCCCTGCCCCGGTGGGGGGCGAGGCATAGTGCAACACCGGCTCGGCCACCCCAAAAAACAGCAGGGCAATGCCGTAACCGGCTGAAAACAGCATGGCAAACCAGGCGGGGAAACTGTACTGCGGATCGGCGTGGTCTGGGCCCAATTTAATATGGCCCCAGTCCGTCATGGCGATGCCGACAATAAAAATCAGAAAGAAGGCCACCGATAGCATGTAAAACCAGCCAAAGGTATCGGTGATGTAGCCCAGAGTGGCGCTGAACGCATTCCCCGCCAGCTCCGGGTTGCTGATGGTGCCAATGACCAGCAGAACAATAACCACCACAGCAGGTACGAAGACGGGAATAAGGATGGAGGACGTGCCCCCACTCTTTGTCTGGCTCATTGATATCTCCCTGAATCCAGAGTGTTTTTATAGGCGTTCTTGTCGAGAGAAACACCCTAAAGCACTGGCGGCGGGAATGAAAGCCGAATTGGAGCGGGGGCCGGTTGCTGCCGTGCCTCGTGGTGGGTTTGGCGGCATCAAACCCGGTGAGCGTGAAAGCGTGTTGAAAAAAAGCGTTAACGGCACGGCGGCTTGTTGAACAAGCAGATAATTGATCTCAAGCGCCTCGCGGCGCAAACATAATGACGGCCATTCCCGTCAGCGCAATCGCCGAGCCGAGCAAATCCCAGGGGCCGGGCCGAATACCGTCGACCGCCCAAAGCCACACGATTGCCATCACCACATACACCCCGCCGTAGGCGGCATAAACCCGGCCGGCAGCGGTGGGGTGCAGAGACAACAACCAGGCAAAAATGGCCAGACTCAATGCGCCGGGTATCAACAGCCAGGCCGGTTTGCCCTCTCGCAGCCAGAGATAGGGCAGATAACAGCCAACAATTTCAGCCAGTGCGGTCAGAAAAAACAGGGCAACAGTCTTTAATTCAGCCATGAATAGCGCGCTCTCAGGAAAGTGAAATTCATACTACGACATAGCAAAAAACAATAGGTAATCTGCCGCCCTTAAATAACGCACACTGCTTCTCGCTGCACCAATTCGATACCAGGTGAGTTGTGTTTCTGGGCGGGCGCTAAGTTTGCCAAAAAAGTGCAGTTGACTGTTTTTGTTGGATTTTAAGCAGTCGCAACGCACGAATTCCAGCCCTCATGGGCAATGCCCGGTACAAAACCTGCAACAGGAGTCTATGAGACCCAGACTCAGCACGGTTCGCACTGTGCGGCT
>JBFKDP010000338.1:0-4418 GCA_041619575.1 Litorivivens sp. | reverse complement strand
GTCCGACGCCCGACGTCTGACGTCCGACCTATGAAATACTCCGATCTTCGTGACTTCATCGCCGCCCTGGAATCCCGGGGCGAACTCAAACGCATAAGCCATCCGGTCGACCCTAGGCTGGAAATGACGGAAATTTGCGACCGCGTCTTGCGTGCAGGCGGCCCCGCACTCTTATTTGAAAACCCCATTGGTTACGACATGCCGGTGCTGGCTAATCTCTTCGGCACTGAAAAACGGGTTGCACTGGGAATGGGGCAGGATTCCATTGATGCCCTGCGCGAAGTAGGCGAAGTACTCGCCTTCCTGCGCCAGCCTGACCCGCCCAAAGGCCTACGCGACGCCTGGGATAAAATGCCGGTGTTCAAGCAGGTTCTGAATATGGCACCCAAGCAGTTACGCTCGGCGGCCTGCCAGGCAATTGTTTTGGAAGGCGACGCCGTCGATTTGAATCAGCTGCCAATCCAGACTTGCTGGCCGGACGATGCGGGCCCACTCATTACCTGGCCACTGGTCATCACCCGAGGACCGAACAAAGAGCGGCAGAACCTGGGCATTTACCGCATGCAATTGCTGGGGAAAAACAAACTTATCATGCGCTGGCTATCCCATCGCGGCGGCGCACTCGACTACCAGGAATTTAAAGCCCTACATCCCGGTGAGAATTACCCTGTGTCAGTAGCTCTTGGGGCTGATCCAGCCACCGTGCTCGGCGCTGTCACGCCTGTACCCGACAGCATCAGCGAATACGGTTTTGCCGGCCTCTTACGCGGCAGCAAAACCGAAGTCGTCAAATCACTGAGCAACGACCTGCAAGTACCCGCCAGCGCCGAAATTATACTTGAGGGCTATCTCGCGCCCGATGAAATGGCCGACGAAGGCCCCTTTGGCGACCACACGGGTTATTACAATGAGGTAGAGCGCTTCCCGGTTTTTACAGTGACTCACATCACTCACCGGCCAAATCCGATCTATCACAGCACCTACACTGGCCGTCCGCCCGATGAGCCTGCGGTACTGGGTCTCGCGCTAAACGAAGTGTTTGTACCCATCATTAAACGGCAGTTTCCGGAAATTACAGACTTCTACTTGCCTCCGGAAGGTTGCTCTTACCGCATGGCCGTTGTGACGATGAAAAAGCAGTATCCGGGCCACGCCAAACGCGTGATGTTCGGTGTGTGGTCTTTTCTGCGACAGTTCATGTACACCAAGTTCGTCATTGTCACAGACGATGACGTCAATGCTCGAGACTGGAATGACGTTATCTGGGCAATGACAACCCGCATGGACCCCGCCCGCGATACCGTGCTGGTCGAAAATACTCCCATTGACTACCTCGACTTTGCCTCACCGGTGTCCGGCTTGGGCTCGAAAATGGGTCTCGACGCGACCAACAAGTGGCCCGGCGAAACGGACCGCGAATGGGGCAAACCGATTACGATGGATGATGCGGTTAAACAGCGGGTAGATGAGATGTGGAACAACTTGGGGCTCGACAAGCCCACCTCAAACTAGGGACTCAAGGCTTGACAGAAGACGGTGTACAGCAACACAAAGCCGGAGATTCTTTAGCGTCACCCATCTCCCCTCTAGTATCCAGCGACGTCCCGCTCTCGCTCTACATCCACATCCCCTGGTGCGTCCGCAAATGCCCCTATTGCGACTTCAACTCCCACAAAGCGCAACCAGAGCTGCCAGAGCATGCCTATATCGACGCCATGCTTGAGGACCTAGACCAGGATATTTCCTACGTTCAAGAGCGACCAATCCAATCCATTTTCTTCGGTGGCGGAACGCCTAGCCTGTTTTCAGCGGAAGCTATCTCGAGATTATTAAAGGCTTTGCACACACGCCTGCCGATCAGCCCAGATTGTGAAATTACGCTGGAAGCGAACCCCGGTACGTTTGAGCAGAATAAATTTGCAGCCTATCGAGAGGCAGGCATTAATCGGCTCTCCCTTGGTGTGCAAAGCTTTCACGACGAACACCTGAAAAAGCTCGGCCGTATTCACAGTGGCGACAACGCACTCACAGCCATTCATAGCGCGCAATCCGTCGGCTTCACCCGCATGAATGTTGATCTGATGCATGGATTGCCGGGCCAGACCAGCAGCCAGGCCGTGGCCGATATTCACACAGCGCTGGACGCGGGCGCCAGCCATCTGTCCTGGTACCAGCTGACGATAGAGCCCAACACTCACTTCCATAAAATGCCACCACGACTACCAGTGGAAGATACACTGGCAGACATTCAGGAACGCGGCCTTGCGGCAATTGCCACTAAAGGGCTCAGGCAATACGAGGTGTCCGCCTATGCGATACCCGGGGAGGAATGTCGGCATAACCTTAACTACTGGCGCTTTGGCGATTACCTTGCACTCGGCGCTGGAGCCCACGGCAAAATCACAGTCCCTCAAGAAGGGGAAATTTTTCGATACCAGAAGACCAGGCTACCTGAACACTATCTGGAAAGGTTGCTCTCCCGCACAACCCACACACAGCCGATCGCAATTGCCGAGCGACCCTTTGAGTTCCTGATGAATGCTCTTCGGCTAAAAGCCGGCTTTGATGCCGCCTTGTTCGCCGCCCGAACCGGGCTGGATTTCTCTATCATAGAGGAGCGACTGAGCGAGCTGGTCGCAGACGGTTTACTGGAAAAAAGCGGCCCACAAATTTGCTGCAGTGCAACCGGTAGCCGCTTTCTCGATGACGTCGTGGCAAGATTCCTCAATTGAGCCAGCCATAATCCGCGACTGGTCGCGTCTATGGTAAACTCTCCCGTCCATTTTTATGAAGTTGCAGGTTATTCACGATGGCTGATTATCGGTCCAAAACATCCACCGCTGGCCGAAATATGGCAGGGGCGAGAGCACTCTGGCGCGCAACAGGCATGAAGGATGAAGACTTCAAGAAACCGATTATTGCGGTTGCAAACTCTTTCACTCAGTTCGTGCCGGGCCACGTGCACCTTAAAGACATGGGACAACTTGTCGCCCGGGAAATAGAAAAAGCCGGTGGTGTCGCCAAAGAATTCAACACCATCGCCGTTGACGATGGCATAGCCATGGGCCACGACGGCATGCTCTACAGTCTGCCCTCGCGCGAGCTGATCGCAGATTCCGTGGAATACATGGCCAACGCCCATTGCGCTGATGCACTGGTCTGCATATCCAATTGCGACAAAATCACACCCGGCATGCTTATGGCGGCTTTGCGCCTCAACATCCCAGCCATCTTTGTTTCGGGCGGGCCCATGGAAGCGGGTAAAACCAAGCTGGCTGACCACGGCCTGGACCTGGTTGACGCGATGGTAATTGCCGCCGACAGCAGCGTCAGCGATGAAACCGTCGCTGAATACGAACGCTCAGCCTGCCCGACCTGCGGCTCCTGTTCCGGCATGTTCACCGCCAATTCGATGAACTGCCTGACCGAAGCTCTAGGCCTGTCACTCCCGGGGAACGGGTCCATGCTGGCGACCCATGCCGACCGACGCGAACTGTTTCTGGAGGCTGGCCGGCGAATTGTCGATCTGGCAAATCGCTACTACGGCGACGACGATGCCTCAGTACTACCGCGATCGATCTGTGATCACAATGCTTTCGACAATGCCATGAGCCTCGATATTGCGATGGGCGGCTCCACCAATACAATACTGCACTTGCTCGCAGCAGCCGAAGAAGCCGAATTGAAATACACTGTCGCGGACATTGATCGCTTATCGCGCAAGGTACCCCAGCTGTGCAAAGTTGCACCCAATACCCAAAACTACCACATGGAAGACGTGCACCGCGCAGGCGGTGTATTCGGTATTCTTGGGGAACTCCATCGTGCGGGCCTGCTCAATGCCGACTCGCCGACGGTGCATAGCGCAACAATGGCGGAGGCCATTGAAAAGTGGGATATCGTCGTTACCAAGGACGAATCTGTTCGGAAATTTTTCAAGGCAGGACCCGCAGGTATCCCTACCCAGGAAGCATTCAGCCAGGCTACGCGCTGGCCCAGTCTGGACAGTGATCGTGCCGGAGGCTGCATCCGCAATCTTGAGCACGCCTTCTCACTCGAGGGTGGCCTTGCCGTCCTGTTTGGCAATATCGCCGAGAATGGCTGCGTTGTAAAAACGTCGGGCGTCGACGACAGTATTTTGGTCTTTCAGGGCCCTGCACACGTCTGCGAAAGTCAGGAAGACGCTGTCGACGATATTTTGAATGACCGAGTGAAATCCGGTGATGTAGTGATAGTCCGCTATGAAGGCCCCAAAGGTGGTCCTGGCATGCAGGAAATGCTTTACCCGACCAGCTATATCAAGTCAAAAGGGCTGGGCAAATCTTGCGCACTGCTGACTGATGGTCGCTTCTCCGGCGGCACCTCAGGGCTTTCCATCGGCCACGCCTCACCAGAAGCAGCCTCTGGTGGCGCCATTG
>JBFKDP010000337.1:0-4442 GCA_041619575.1 Litorivivens sp. | reverse complement strand
GGCCTGCCACTGCTGGATGGCTCGCGTACCGACTGTGAGTTTGGCACCGATGCAGATGCGCCGGCTCCGGGCATTTTTGGCCCCAGTAATCTGCCAGTGCTGCAGCGCGAGGACTGGGTTCACAACTGTAATGACAGCTACTGGGCGAGCCACCCGGCGGAACTGGTTACGGGCTTTGCCAAAATCATTGGCGCTGAGAATACCGAGCGCAGCCTGCGTACGCGCCTGTGTATGAAGCAGGTGATTGATCAGCTCAATGTAGGACCGACGGGTGACGCTGAAACGACACCAACAACTAGCCCCTTTACCCATGAGGCGTTGAAGGAAGTCGCACTGAGCAGTGCGCTGATGTCTGAAAGACTGGCGCGCGATGCTGTTCTGAGCGACCTCTGCCCGGCTGGATCCTTGTTGGGTAGCAATGGCCCAGTGGACGTCAGTCAGGCATGTCAGGTATTGGCGAACTGGGACGGTACAAACAACCTCGACTCAGTTGGCGGGCATATCTGGCGTGAGTTCTGGCGTCGTGTTGGAAGTGCCAGCGTGCTGTGGACAGCGCCGTTCTCAGGCTCGCCGTTTGCGACCGGCGACCCGGTCAACACGCCTGCAGGCCTGGCTACCTTTAACCCGGAAGTTCAGCAAGCCTTCGCCGATGCGGTATCGCGGGTAGAGGCGTCGCCCTTTGCCCTGGATGCGCGGATTCGGGATATTCAGTTCTCGGGTATTCACCCTGAAACACCGACCGAGAGCCGAATTCCTATCTTCGGCGGAGAAAGCTTTGAGGGTTCGTTCACCATTGCCGGTGCAGGTGCATTGGGTGATACTGGCTACAATGTGACCTATGGCAACAGTTATATTCAGGCAGTGACCTGGGATGATAACGACCAGCCAATTGCCGATGCTTTTGTGACCTACTCGCAATCGACGGACCCGGCCTCTCCCTATTACCGTGATATGACAGAGGCCTACTCCAACAAACAATGGATTCGCTTGCCCTATCAGCAGGCGGATATCCTGGCGGATACGCAAGTCACACTGGAGTTTAAAATTCCTTAGCCGTAACGGTTGTGTGTGGCGACCTTAAACCTGGCGGGAGCGTCCCGTCAGGGGTTTGGTAGGTAGCGTGCGGTGTAGTTGGCAAACTGCTGGCCATCGCGCTCTGCATCCAGACCGTAATCCTCTAGGGTATATTCGTGGCGCCCGTGCTTATCGCGCGGGCGTTTGTCCAGATAGTCCTGCATTTTCTGCTTCAGTTCAGTGCTGAATTCAAAATCAAAGTAGTGGTAGAGCGATTCGATCACGGCCAGGGGGCGCTGCAGCATGTCCTCAAAGCGTATATCGAAAAACTGAGCCGAGTGCTTCTCCGCTAGCCGCTCGCGTGACGCCATGCCGCGATCCAGGTATTCCTTCCAGATCTGCACTTCTTCCTGCCCGACTTTTACCGGGTCTATAGAGTCCGTCGCGAGAGAGCGCAGCGAGCATGTCAGGCTCGACAGGCTACCCAGCACCTGCATGGGGTCGCGATGGGTCTGCACTATTTTTGCGTCCGGGTAGACCTCCAGTATGGTTTCGAGATAGCCAATGTGTGGGGGTGTTTTCAGCAGCCAGCGCTGGTTTTCTCCGAAACCTGATTGCATATGTTCCAGGCAGTGGCGATGCCACTGATACGCCGCGCCGAAGTCCTGTTGCATCAACCACTGGCGGTAAGACGGGATGTTGTAGGAAACAACAAATTGCTCACTCATAAAGTGGGCGGCGAGAATGGCAACGCACTCTTGGGGCAGGGTCGCACCGATCTCATGTGCGGCCTTGAAGCCCGGCACCAGTTTATCCACCTGTTCAAACTGCTTTTCTACTAGGGAGATTCGCGGGTCGCTGTACAAGTTTTCACGCGTTGCCGGGGGGATAGGGTGTTCTACTTCCCAGCTGATCGGAAAACGGTGATAGCTGTCCTGGGCCAACAATTCGTAGAGGATTGTCGTGCCGGTACGTGGCATGCCGGCAATAAACAGGGGTTGCTTGATCTGCTGCTTGCTGACCTGCGGATGCTGCTGTCGGTACTGGGTGATCTGCAGGCGTCTAACCAGCAAGTTCAGAATGCTGGTGCGCGCGATACTGCGACCAATGGCATTAAGCTGGGCTTCGCTTTCCAGCGATGAGCAAAGCCGTTCCAGAGCCGGTAAAAAATCGGTACCGCCAAAATCAGCGCTGTGTGCTTTTCTGATCGCAAGCTGCATGAGTTCTTCTGCGTTCAGCGGTGAGCCGAAGCCGAGTTTGAGAAATGCGCCGCCGATACAGTTGATCATTTTGACGCCGAATGGACGGGAAGGCCGCATATTGGAACTCCGCTGCAATCTTGTTATTTTGGCTAGCCCACGAGGCTAGCGGCCCAGCGCGCCAACTGCTTATACCATTCGTTAATCTGTGGCCATACGAATGGGTGGTGCTGGCGCTGGTGCGCTTGTTTAGGATGCGATCTCATCACGATAATCACAAGAGCAGGTCTACACTATGTTGCTAAAGGATAAAGTTGTCATTGTTTCCGGGATCGGTCCCGGCCTCGGTCATGAACTGGCGCTTGAAGCAGCCCGGCAGGGAGCGAAGCTGGCTATCTGCGCACGTACCGCCAGCAAGCTCGACACCGCTGAACAAGAAATTCGCGACGCCGGCTTCGATGCGGACATCCTCAAGGTGCCGACGGATATTGCCGACGTTGCTCAATGCAAAAATCTGGTGGCCAAGACCATTGAAAAGTATGGCCGCGTGGATGTACTGATTAATAGTGCCTACAACCCCGGTGCCTTTGACCTGATTGAAAATGCTGACCTTGATGGCTGGCGCGCGGCAATGGACGTCAACCTCTACGGCACCATGGCTCTGACGCTGGAAGTGGTACCGCACATGAAGAAGCAGGGCGGTGGATCGATCGTCATGATCAACACCATGGTTACAAGGCGTCCACTGCAGACCCAGGCCGGTTACGGAGCTTCGAAAGCGGCGCTGGCCAGCGCAACCCAGCATCTGGCGCTGGAACTGGGACCCTACAATATACGCGTCAATTCAACCTACATGGGTTGGATGTGGGGTGCGCCGGTTGAAAGCTATATGCAGTCGCAGGTGGAGGTCAGTGGCCTGTCTGTTGAAGAACAGAAGGCAGCCGTTGCCCAGAACATACCCCTACGGGAAATTCCGGAAGACGGCGACTGCGCCAAGGCTGCCATTTTTCTGGCCTCGGATTATGCCAAGGCGATTACGGGGGCAGCACTGGATGTTAACGGCGGCGAATACTTGCCTCACTGATACGATTGCCGCGCGCAGGCGCGGCGCCTTTCACAACACCTGAGGGCTGGTGACAGCCCCTCTGCTTTCCATTGCGCGCCGGTGCGCTTATTCTCGGCTGCTCGCTATCCTGATGCCGCGAAATTCGGTAGTCTGATACCCTGTCTTGCAGGGAACCCGGCTACTATGAAACTGTATCTAAGACTTGCTCTTACCATGAGTTTGCTCTCTCTGCTGGCCTGTGAACCGCCAGTTCAACCCAGTGAGCAGGGCACTGATTGCACAGAACCTCGGCCGCAGATGTGTACGCGTGAATATCAACCCGTCTGCGGATTGCGCGACACCGGCATTCGTTGCGTTACCGAGCCCTGTCCAAGTATAGAGAATAAAACCTACGGTAATGCCTGTGATGCCTGTGCTGACCCTGATGTGATCTCCTATAGTCCCGGTGCGTGTGAATCCAGTCAGGGCGAATAAGGGAAGCTATGAGCGAATCAGAAAAGCCTGAACAGCGAAGAGCCTATTTTCGCCTCTTGTATCCAGAACCTGAGCGTCCGCAAATGCTCTCGAAAGACCACAAACACCGGGTCTTGGAGATCGCAGAAGGGGGGATCCGTATTGTCGTCAGCCGCGATGAAAACATGCAGGTTGGCGATACCCTGAGCGGTGATATTCAATTCCATGACGGCGTCGCAGAGCCTGTGTCTGGGACGGTGCTCCGGCTGGAGGCTGATTTGGCCGTGGTGAAGTTGGCCCGAGGACTGAGTTTTCGGCGGGTGATGGCAGAGCAGGCCTACATTCAAAAGAAATATCCGGCTTTCATGGCCGAACACCGAAGCAGGCGCTCGTGATGTCTGCTCACAAAAGGGAGAGTGCTAAGTGGCAACTACACTGATGAAAGAGTTTATTGATGCCTGGTGTGCGCGTGATGTCGACGCGATTATGGCTTGTTTCTGCGACGACGCCGAGTATATTAACGTACCGATTGATCCACCCAACCGGGGCAGCGCTGAAATACGCAGTTTTGTTGAAGGCTTTATCAGCACGATTGACGATATTGAGTTTATTGTTCATCACCAGCTCATAGAGGGCGATAAGGTCATGAATGAGCGCACTGACCGATTGAAAATGAACGGCAATTGGGTTGAGCTTCCGGTGATGGGAGT
>JBFKDP010000336.1:0-4448 GCA_041619575.1 Litorivivens sp. | reverse complement strand
TTGAAGTTGTATCGGGAAGTATTTTCCCTGCGGGATATGACGTGGGAACACGCTCTGGAGTTGGCGGCGGAGTTCGCGCCACGCATGGGTGACTACGATAGCGCTATGTTGGCAGAAATGCAGGGCATAGCCGAAGGCGCTGAGCAATCGCTGGAGGCTATTGTGATTCTGAATGCGCGTACAGAACTCACTTTTTGGAAAGATCGGGCCCTGCCTGCGGAACAAATTTCAGCAGCCGGTTTGCAGGAGGATTGCACCAGTCTATTGGCACTGCCATCCGTGACCCGCGAAGGACGTTTGCTGCACGCCCAAAACTGGGACTGGAATCCCGCATGTGCGGACTCATCCGTGGTGTTGAAAATTCATAGTGACGATGGTCCGGATATCATGACCTTTGTTGAGGCCGGTCAGTTAGCGCGGCACGGTATGAACAGCGCAGGGATTGCATTGACGGCCAATGGCTTGCAATGCGAGCTCGACGGCGGTCATATCGGTGTGCCGAATCCGCTGATTCGTCGCCGCATACTTCAGTCCAAATCACTGGCAGAGGCGCTTGATACTGTATTGAACGCCGATATTACCTATAGCCATGCGCTTACCATCAGTCACGCCGACGGTGAAGCCTTCTGTATCGAAACGACACCGCAAAGCCGTTTCTGGCTGGAGCCGGAAGACGGGATTATGGTTCATGCAAATCACTTTAAGGCACCAGCGGCATTGGTAAAGCATAACGACATCGGCTTGCAGCGCTGCCCCGAATCGCTGTACCGAGATGCGCGTGCACGTAAACATATGCAAGGCTCGGTCGATCTAGACTCCATAAAAGCGACCCTGGCAGATGTCTGGGGAAGCCCCGACGCCGTGCTGCGTTCACCGAAAGTGCGGGAAGGTGGGTCTGTGTCTGCCACCGTCGCTTCGGAAATCATGGATGCGGCGCAAGGCAAAATGTGGCTCGCATCACGTCCGTTTTTGGATATTAGCTACTCTGAGTACTGCCTGTGATGGCAGGCTCGCAAAAGCTGGCCTTTGTGGCGCTGCTGACCGGGGGGGTGCCGGCTTATGTTGGCGCCTCGACAATGTCGGCTGAAATAGATTGGTACGCGGGAGCGGACATTGCGACTGTGCATCACCGGAATGATGTGTTGTCTGAAACAGATTGGATGAGTCATAAATCCTGGATTGGTCTAGCGGGGCAAGCGGATGTCGCCGAGGGATACCGCTTGCACTTTGTCGTTGAGCATGAGTTTGCAGTCAATGACAGTCATTTTGATTCCGATAGTTTTGCCGCGGGCGACCATTACCTGGGCATTGAGACGCCTTTTGGTGGCCTGCGTCTAGGTGCTTTCGATACACCCCTGAAAGTTACCGTGGACCAGACAGAGCTTTTTTCTGACGGACCCGGTGATCTGGAACCCTTACTCAGCTCGAATGCCCATGACGGCGATGTGCTGGCTTATCACACGCCGGAAGGTAATCCCTGGCGGATGGAGCTCGCGGTGCTGGCGGGAGAGGGTTCGAGTGCTCATGCCTACGCGGCAGGACTATCGTGGAAATCAGGGCCATTACACGCCGCAGTAAGTACAGAGTTAGATGTGGCAGATGGTGACACAGACATCATTAGAACTTTGCTGCAGTGGAACGGCGCGGACTGGCATATCTCCTTCTTGCGTGAAATGGATGACAGCGTCGGGCGAAAATACGCTTCCGCCGCAGCCTTTCAAAAATCCTTCGGTGCTATTGGTCTTCAAATTCAGCATATACAGTCCGATATTAATTTTTCCGGAAGTCGGCGCAGTAGCGTCGGGTTTGACTATCGCCTAAGCGCGAACGTGAAAGTCTATAGCTACCTCGTACGGGATATTGCGCTGGCTGGTGCGGCTAGTGAGCGTTACTGGGTGGCCGGACTGGCTTATTGGCTTGATTGATGCGTCGGGTATTTAGTGATCGATCACGTCTATATAGATAGTGCAAAGAAATCGTGGAGATAGAGCAATGACAGATTTGAATACCCAAGGTCGAATAAGGGCCTATGGCTTTATTGCCGGATTAGCCGTACTTTGCTTGCCAGGTGGCATCATCGCTCAAGAGGCTGTAAATACCGCTGATCCGGAAAAAAAGTCGAGACGAGCGTCGACAGTGATCGAAGAAGTGGTAGTGACGGGTGATTTAATCCAGCGCCAGTTAATCGATAATGCCAGCAGCATTGCTGTCTATGATGAAGAAGCCTTACAGGCCGAACCACTTAAAGATCTCTATGACCTCCTTTTACGCGTACCTAATGTCACTGCTTCGCGAGAAGATAAATTTTCTTTGCGAGGTATATCGAATCAAATGACCGGCCGTGGCCGCACCCTTGCCAATATTTTTATCGATGGGATTAGGCAGCAGGGCCGAGGCGTTGTTCATACCTTTGACGTTGAGCAGATTGAGATTTATCGCGGTCCGCAGTCAACGGCTTTTGGTCCGAGTTCGTTGGCGGGGGCTATTTATGTCAAAACGGCTGATCCCGCTGAATATTGGACTGGTCGCGCCAAGGCTGGTTATGGTAGTTACAACACTCAGCAGGTCGGACTGTCGGTAAGTGGCCCGATCACCGATTCCCTTGGTATTCGCGTTACCGCTGACCGCAACGTTACCGACGGTGATATTGAAAATATCACCCTGAATATTGATGATTGGCAGAAGCGCGAGCGTAATCTTGAGCGTGTAAAACTTAGCTGGGATCCCGGCGAAAGCGGCGGCTACAGTGCAATGCTAACAGCGCAACATTCGCGCTTGCGTGCCGGTTCCGAGCTGCTGACGCCGGAAACGGCAAAGGACGGTAAAGCTACGGACGACATTGATGCCTTTGATCGCGACGATAGTCAGGTTTATGGCCTGACCCAATCCTGGGATTTTTCCGACACGATGTCCCTGCGTGGAATAACGACCTTCAGTAATAACGAGCGTCACCGCATGGGCGATTACGATGTAGGACCTGAAAAAAATGGGTACTTTATTCTGGAGTCCGATTACGACAATGTCGCGCAGGAGCTGCGGCTGAGTTACAACGGTGATCGGGTTCGCGGTGTCGTTGGTGCTTACATATCTAATCTTAAGCAGTCTTCAGGCACTATTAACGAGGATGTTCCTGTCACGTTGGAAGGTATCACCATTCTCGGTGACGCGACGACGGATCTTGATACAGAGGTGGATACTCGCTCGATCTTTGGCGAAGCAGACATTTCGGTTGTGGATTGGCTTACCTTGACTCTGGGTGCGCGTATTGAAGAAAACGAACACTCCAACAAAAGCGCATTCTTTGTTTCCGATGCGACCTTGCTGGCACCGATACTGGGCATTCCTACAACCGATATTTCACCGGTATTGGCCGCCACGGTCTTGCCAAATCAGCAGGAGCAGTTCTCGAGTGAAGATGATATTCGTCTACCCAAGGTGGGTTTGACCTTTCACCTTGCAGAAGATTTGAATCTCTTGCTTTCTTATACCTCCGGCTATCGCGCCGGTGGCGCAGAGTTGAGTGGTGAAGGAGAGGTGGTCCCCTTCGATCCCGAGCAAACCTATAACTACGATCTGGGCCTAAGGTATCGTCTTGGTGGCTTTAACTTCAGTGCCGGACTGTTCTATGTTGACTGGCGCGACCAGCAAGTGCGACAGCGAGTAAGTACAACCACCCTGATAACGGTGAATGCGGGACGCTCGGAAGTTAAGGGAGCGGAGTTGGAAGCCAGCTATCAAGTGACGCCGCGGCTTGGTGTGATTTTTGGTGCGGGCTATGTCGAAACGCTCTATAAGGATTTTAAAAGCAGCGATGGTGATTTTTCCGGGAATGAATTCCCCTATGCGCCTCACTATAATTATTCGACTAGTTTTAACTACAGCCATGAAAATGGTTGGTTTCTCAATATGAGCTACAGCTACAGCAACGGCGCCTACACGGAAAATGAAAATCTGGAAAGGCTGAGGGCGGACAGCTATGGTCTGCTCAGCGCCAAGCTGGGTTATAGCGGTGAGCGATACTCAGTGCATGTGTACGGCCAGAATCTTCTGGACGATTATTACGTAACCGATCACTACTACAACGAGAGTTTAAATTTTGAAGGTCTGGTGGTAGGCGACCCGCGAGAATTCGGGGTGGTGGGCGAAATTCGCTTCTAGTTTCCGTTTATCTGCTTCAGTTAAAACCCTCCCCTCGGCGATGCCGGGGGGAGGAGCAAGTTCTTTCAACTTTGCCGTGGCTTACTTAGAAGGTAAAGCGGATTCCACTTTCAATGTTGCGGCCGGCTTCCGGCGCGAAGTTTTTCAGTAATGAAGTATGGCTGCGTATTTCCTCATCCAGCAAGTTACGGGCTTTTATAAACAGCGTTATTTCCTGCTGGCCGCGCAGGGCTATGTGATAGTCACCCGAGATTTCGGCAAGGGTATATCCCGGGGTGCTGCTTTCATTG
>JBFKDP010000335.1:0-4468 GCA_041619575.1 Litorivivens sp. | reverse complement strand
TCATCAGTTGTGGTCATACAAATCATCTTCTTCTTGCTCGGTATCAGTAGGATACTCACTTCTGGACTCTGCCCGCACAGTGGACTTAAATGCTTCGAGATTTTCCAACCAGGACTCCGCGCTTTGATTTGTCGCACCTAATCGCCCCGCACGTATGTAGCCTTCAGCTACTTCCGAGAGGACCAACGCTTGTTGAAAATAGCCTTTACTCGCCAGGAGCGCAGCTATTGACATAGCCGAATCGGGATTCGGGCGTGAACTGAGAGACTTTCGAAAATGGCTCATTGCATCGTCTAGAGCACCTGCATGCACATAGGTTTTCCCCAGAAGGTAGTGTATTTGCGAGTAACGCGCCGACCGAGGATTTGCGTTATTACTCACTAGCAGTAGGTTGGCCAAGACCTTTTCTACGTCGCTGCCTTTTAGTGCACTACACTGCTCCAATATATACGAATCGGTAAAAAGCTCATGGAGCTTAAATTCTCTTAGGTCGTATGTAGATTTGGATGCCAGCAACTGGAGTCGTTTTATGTCCGCTGCACCAATCTTTCCGGATCTACACCCAATAGTTACTTTCCATAATTGCATATAATAATCATCCGGATGCCTTTCCAAATAATCATTGGCGATACCTATGGCTACGTCTTCTCGACCGCGGTTGTAGTAAGTCATTGAGGCTTGCTGTTGCGCCCTTACGGAATCCTTAGATTTGTTTGCCCAACTTAACACCATTTGATCATAATCGGACCATATTTCTGCTGAGTACCTTGTGAATGCCGCCAGAGTAAAAAGCAATATAAGGGCAAGGCTTTTGCCAACAGCTCCGTCCAAACGATTGAAGATTGCATATCCGACAGGAAGAATCAGGAAAGCTGCAGGCAGATAATTTCGGTGCTCAAAATATAGCTCTAACGAGATTGTAGTAGATTCAATCAAATGGCCCGCATAGAAAAACAAAACACCAAAGCTCGCCAACGCATATTTTTTTCGGTATGCGAATGCCAATGCCAACACTAAAGCGTGGAACATCAGAGAGAGTAGCGTACTGACCGGGTTTAGCAATCCAGTCGACACTGGATACTGATCATGGAATACACCGGCTGTATACAACCGAGGGAAGAACCACTGACGAAGATACTCGACCAGTATCCGCCCTTCTGTCATAAGTCGTTCTACCAGGCTAAAGCCCCGATATGACGATACTTGCCAAGGATCAGCTCGAAAAAAGCGCCAGGACAAATAGGCAATTACAGCCATCGTCGGCAGTATTAGGAAAATCAATTTCCACGACCGATCCAGCTGGCGCACTGATGGCAACGAAGCGAATACTGTCAACTCCATCATCAGTATAAGCACAGGCAACAGCACTCCGTTTTCCTTGGAAAACGTTGCCAGGAGAGTAGCCGCGACTATTGATACCGTCATCCATGCATAACCGGAGGAGACAGAACACTCTAGACGTCGCCGACCAAATAAATACCCTGCAAGCCCCAGAAAGCAAAACAGCGCAGCCAATTGTGCCATTCGCTGAACGGCATAAAGCGTCGTTGAAACGAGAAAAGGATGAAGCAACCAGAATCCCGCGACGAACAGCGCTATAAACTGCAAATCTCGGGCTTTGGATTCAACACTTAAAAACGACAGAAGCTGGAAACAAACCAACCACAAGAAAGAACCACAGAGGAGATGAGCCACTAAGTTTGTTGCTTTAAACCAAAATGGGTCTGCAGGCCAATCTTGCGCATTCAGCAAAAAAGTTAGTAGAGAAATCGGCCTACCTGTAGGACCCGAGGTCCCGCCAAACACAAATGCTCGAAACGTTTCCCAATCTCGCACCCCGCCCAAGTCGCCCAACTTATTGAGGTTGGCAAAGTCATCAAACAGGAACGGACCATACAATCCAGGCAGGTACGCAAAAAACACGATAACTGCCAATAAGCTCAACGATACTGCGATCTTGGTTTTATGTGTCACGAATAGTAGAACGCGTAGGTCATAAAAGAAAAAGCCCGACAATTTAAGCCGGGCTTTTGAATGCAGCCTCTGGACTACTCAAACCGAGGCAAATTGCAACTTGAGTTTAGCGACATGCTGCAGGCAAGTATTTCGCCGCAATAGTTGAACTCTTGCAAGTCCACTGCAGCGAACCGGCGTTAGTAATCGGAGAGAGTAACAGCGTATCGCCGGCAACCTGAGCAGACACATCATTACCCAAAGTCGCAGTGATTAAGCCATCAGCTACCGCCACTTGAGTTACATACTTACCAGAAACATCGGTTGCTGCAGGTATTCCATTTGTGGCGCTATCAGCTGCAGAAAGCGTACCTTTGTCGGTAAAAACATCACCAACTTGCAGTTTCAAACCACCAGCCAGACTTACAGCTTCAGTAACCTGCGAGCGCGTAACGTAATCTTGGTAAGCTGGCAGCGCAACCGCAGCCAGAATGCCGATAATCGCAACAACGATCATCAGTTCGATCAAGGTAAAACCCTGCTGTGCTTTTTTCATGAGAATCTCCAAACGTTTGAATTACCTACCAACCACCTTTGGGAGGTGAGCAGTGATTGCAATTCATGGTCAAGCAGAAATTGTGCCAACTGCGATCAAGCACTTAAAAACCACTGATAGCCGCCTTCGGAAGAGACTATTACCGGTCGCCGCTTCTAGCGCAAAGCCTTCAAGGTGACATATACCGACCAAAACTGACAGCTTTTGTCACCTAAAAATCGAACTGAGCGTCGTCGAGCCCTAGATCTTCCATAAGACGCCGCCGCTCCATTCGCTCCTCTATCTTGCGGCGAATGCTGCTATCGCGCCCCCCCATAAAAACACCGCCGTCAAAGCCGTCGGAATCCTCACTATCAAAAACCTCGTCGAAGTCGTCTGTCGCCGCATCAGACAGGTCTTTCGCCATAACTATCACTCCTCTTAAACGCGATAGAGAAAACCTGAAATAACGACTCGCCAAGTGTGGCTATCGTCAGGCGCCTATTTATGACGATTCGCAGAGCTTGTCAACAGAAAACTCAGTTGCGGCAGGCAGGGGGCAGGTAACGGTTATCGATCGCGCTTTTACACACCCAGGTAAATGAACCCGCCGTTGTGCTAGGCGACAAAATTATCGTCTGATTGAGGATTTTAGCCGAAGCGGCTGGCTGTCCGAGCGTGGCTGTAACCACGCCACCGCTTACGTCGACCCGGGATACATACTTGCCGCGGATCGACGTCGGCTGCGCTATGCCATGCTGCCCATTATTGGCGTCAGCGAAGGTCCCTCGGTCCGTGTACACATCTCCAACCTGCACCTTCAGACTCCCAGAAAAGCTAAGCGCCTCAGATAGTTGACTACGAACCACATAATCTTGGTAGGCCGGCATAGCAACAGCAGCCAAAATCCCGATAATCGCGACCACGATCATCAGTTCGATTAGGGTGAATCCGTTTTCGTGCTTCATTCCCGACTCAACTCCGCCGCGTAACACTTCAGCCAACGAAGCAAAAGTGCGAATTGGTTATCATAGTTATTGTGACTTACGTCCAATCCGGAACGTAGCCTAGCGGAAGTACTTTGCAATGTCTAAGCCAAGATTGACGGAGGCTTAATTGGGGTTCCCCTCCCCTCGCGAGATACGAAAGGATGGGAACCAAGTATTAGGTGGGTGGAGGCGATCCCTCGCCAAACTCTCATCCCTGAGAACACCCATAAACGCAATGCATAGCATGCTATCGCGCTGAAAGGAGCTGCCGGAAATCAAGATCGGGAGAGACGGAAAATCGAATAATCCCTTATGAGGCCGTTGTGTTCCTTCGCAACGCGGGACAACTGTATATTCGTTCATATCCAGCCGTCAAGAACAAAAAAATGAACATTGTCACGTAGTTGGCGATTGCGGGTACCAGGACCACCTTTTAGTTTTCGCAGGCTAGTCTGTTTATGCCATTTAAAGCGGCGGTTCGATACGCTTCAGCCATCGTCGGGTAGTTGAAAGTCGTCGTAATGAAGTAACGTAGCGAGTTGCCCTCACCCTTCTGTTTCATAATAGCCTGCCCGATGTGGACAATCTCTGCGGCTTCGGCACCAAAGCAATGGATGCCCAGTATCTCAAGGGTTTTGGTATGAAAGAGCAGTTTCAGCATGCCCACGGTTTCGCCGCTGATCTGGGCGCGGGCGGTATCCTTGAACAATGCCCGACCTACTTCGTAGGGAATACGGGCTTCGGTCAGTTCGCGCTCGGTTGCGCCAACAGAACTGATTTCGGGCAGGGTATAGATACCCGTAGGCACATCATCCACAAAACGACACTGCTCTTTTCCGCGCGCCGAAGCCGCTGCCGAGCGTCCCTGGTCGTATGCGGCGCTGGCCAGGCTGGGCCAGCCAATCACATCGCCTGCAGCGAAAACCCCTTCCACGGATGTTTCATAATGCTCGTCTACGGCCAGTTGCCCCCGGTGATCAGCTTGCAAGCC
>JBFKDP010000334.1:0-4479 GCA_041619575.1 Litorivivens sp. | reverse complement strand
CCGCCTTGCTGATGGGGGCAGGCAGCGTCGACATTCCCGCTATCGTTGTGTCCGGTGGCCCGATGTTGAATGGCTGGTTCCGTGGCGAGCGGGTTGGTTCCGGAACGGCGCTGTGGCAAATGTCGGAAGGTATCAAGGCCGGCAACATGACCGAAGCCGAGTTCCTGGATGCCGAGCAATCCATGTCTCGCTCACCAGGTTCCTGCAATACTATGGGCACCGCCAGCACCATGGCGAGCATGGCGGAAGCTTTGGGGATAGCACTTTCAGGTAACGCTGCCATCCCGGCGGTAGACAGTCGTCGACGGGTGATGGCCCATTTGTCGGGCAGACGTATTGTTCAAATGGTTAAGGACGACCTCAAACCGTCTGACATTCTGACCAAAGAAGCCTTTGAAAACGCGATCCGGGTGAACGGCGCGATCGGCGGGTCAACCAACGCGGTAATCCACCTATTGGCGATTGCCGGCCGGGTCGGTGTTGATCTGACTCTGGAAGACTGGGATCGGCTCGGTCGCGATATCCCCACTATCGTTAATCTGTTGCCGTCAGGTAAGTACCTGATGGAAGAGTTTTTCTATGCAGGCGGATTGCCCGTCGTCATCAAGATGTTAGCCGAAGCGGGCAAACTCCATCGCGATGCGATTACAGCCTCAGGTATGCCCATCTGGGAGGAAGTAAAAGACGTCAGAAATGCGAACCCTGATGTCATCCTACCCGTAGAGAAGGCTCTCACAAGCAGCGGCGGAATTTGTGTTCTACGCGGTAATCTGGCCCCCGGCGGCGCTGTGCTCAAGCCTTCTGCTGCAACCGCTTCACTGATGCAACATCGCGGTCGCGCCGTTGTATTCGAAGATATTGATGATTACAAAGCCAGGATCAACGATGAGGATCTCGACGTAGACGAAACGTGTATTCTCGTTATGAAAAACTGTGGCCCGAAAGGTTACCCCGGTATGGCTGAGGTCGGCAATATGGGCCTGCCGCCCAAAGTGCTGCGCAAGGGTATCAAAGACATGGTGCGCATCTCCGACGCACGCATGTCCGGCACCGCTTACGGTACCGTCGTACTCCACACCACACCCGAGGCAGCGGCGGGCGGCCCACTGGCGGTCGTTCAAAATGGCGATATGATCGAGCTGGATGTGGCCAATCGTAGACTTCATCTGGATATTTCCGACGAAGAGCTACAAAGCCGTTTTGCGAACTGGAAAGCCCCCCGGCACGCACCCGTCAGCGGCTATGCCAAGCTCTACTACGACCACGTACAAGGCGCAGATACCGGCGCAGACTTTGACTTTCTGCGCGGCTATCGAGGGTCAGTTGTACCCCGAGAAAGCCACTGACCCCCCCCAGTGACGCCTCTCAATAAACGATATAAAAAGTGACTGATTCCATGACCAATTCAGCAGTATCCAAATTAAGCCTGGGCCGAATTATCGGCTACGGCTCGGGCGACTTTGCCTTCAATCTAAGTTTCACACTGACATCGTTGTTTCTGTTGTATTTCTACACCGATGTGCTGGAACTAAACGCTAGCATTGCCGGCATGATCATTATGGTGGCACTGATTTGGGAAGGCATTACCGACCCCATTATCGGCATGATCGCCAACCGTACATCCTCTCGCTGGGGCAAGTACCGGCCGTACCTCTTGTTTGGTGCCATTCCCTTGTCGCTGTCTGTGATCGCGATGTTTGTACCGACCGGGTTGTCCGGTAGCGCCCTAATTGCTTACTGCTTCGTGACTCACCTGATCTATCGAACGGTATTCACCTTCGTCAATATTCCCTATATCGCACTTTCGGCACAGATGACGCAGGACACAGACGCACGAGGCCAGCTCGCGGCCACCCGTATGCTGTTCGCCATCACCTGCGGACTGATCCTGGCCGCCCTTACCCTGCCGATGGCCGATGCACTCGGCGGCGGCCATCATGGCTTTTTCTTATTGATCGTGATTTATTCCATTGCAGCCAGCGTAATTCTTTTTATCTGCTTCGCAAGTACGCAGGAGGTTGTTCACGCGGAATCAGAAACCGCAGATCATCCAAGCTTGCGCGATATGCTGAACACGCTGCGACTGAATCGCCCCTTTCTGCTGCTGTTTGTTGCAACTGTATTGGGCACCACCGCCTATACCATGTCGAATAAGGCGCTGATTTACTACCTTAAATACTGGGTGGGTTCGGAAGCCTCCGTTACTTCAGGTCTCGTGATCACGCTTGGGTTCTCAGCCCTTGCCATGATTCCCTGGATGATTATTTCCAAACACACCAGCAAGCGGCTGGTGTGGCTCGCCGGCGCTGGCCTGAATATTTTCGCCTATATCATTATCCTGAGCGTCACCCCCAAAGCCGGAGTCTTGTTGTGGGTCACACTTGCCTCAATCGGCATAGGCAACTCGGCCTTTGTGCTGACCTTCTGGTCAATGCTCCCCGATACAGTTGAGTATGGAGAGTGGAAGACTGGCATCCGCGCCGAAGGCGCGACCTTTGGTTTGATTGCCTTCAGCCAAAAGGTTGCCCTGGGACTGGGTACCGGTCTTATCGGCATTCTGCTGGATTCCGTAGGCTACGTCCCCAATCAGGCGCAAACGTCTGAGGCGCTTGACGGCATTGTGAGCATTTACGGCGGCGGCCCCCTCTTTCTCTTCCTAGCCAGCATCATCGTGATTTGGGCCTATCCGTTGGATAAGAAAACGCACCAAAACCTTGTGGGTAAAATAGAAGCACGCAAAGCGTCCAAACAACCCCTTTCGGTAGAAGGCAGTTAACCGCTATGCCTGACGTAAACATCGTTGATCAGCGTAGCTGCCAACTGGGAGAAGGCGCGTTCTGGCACCCCACCCGCAAGCAGTTTTTCTGGTTTGATATCCTCGAAAAAAAACTACTCAGTCAAGCTAAGGACCACAGACCACTGGAGTGGGCCTTTGATGAGTTAGTATCCGCTGCCGGATGGATTGACGAGCGTACTCTGCTAATCGCGAGTGAAACCGCATTGAGTCAATTTGATCTGGAATCCAGTAAAAAAAGCAAAATTTGCTCGTTGGAAGGCGACAACCCCATCACCCGCTCCAATGACGGTCGCGCCGATCCCTGGGGCGGCTTTTGGATCGGCACGATGGGCAAGCAGGCTGAGGAAAAAGCGGGCGCCATCTATCGCTACTATCGCGGAGAGCTGCGCCAGCTCTTCCCATCGTTGACTATCACAAACGCGATTTGCTTTTCCCCGGATCGTCGCTTCGCCTACTTTGCCGATACGGCTATGGGCGCGATCTGGCGGCAGGCTCTGAACGAAAAAGATGGCTGGCCAATCGATCTGCCAACCATGTTCATCGACTGCAAAAAAGAAGGGCTAAACCCGGACGGCGCCGTGATTGATGCCCACGGCAACCTGTGGAATGCGCAGTGGGGTGCATCGCGCGTCGCCTGCTACAACGCGCACGGCAAGTTCAAATTCGCAATTCACTTGCCTGCAGAGCAGATCACCTGTCCGGCGTTTGGCGGACAAGGGCTAACGACTTTATTCGCAACCTCAGCGAAACACGGGCTGGAGCAGCCCTTCTTCACCCAACCACATGCGGGAAAAACCTTTGCGTTGTCCGTTGAGACCAGAGGGCAATGCGAGCACCCGGTTGTTCTGTAGTACTCGCAGCTCTTTCTCGAAACTTGCCTGCCTTCCCACCATTGACTGGCCTCAAGATATTACTGCCGTGTAACGTCCTCGCGCACTATTACGGCGAAGCAGTGGTACTCGCAGCGCCTTCCAAAGATTCGCTTAAACAACGACTATCGGATTTACACGCGTCGACCACAAGCCGCTCAAAGTCAAATGCATCCGGTGACCCAGCGCCTCCAGCGTTGGTTAAATTGATCATGAAAACGGCCGAAAAACCAGTTTCAGGATTAACCCAAAAATGCGTGCCATAGGCTCCGCTCCAACCATAGGATCCCGTCGGGAGCGGCGACCACTGTTGTGAGTCTTCCGACACACGACGCATGCCCAGTGCAAACGCAAATTCCCCTGTCAGCCCAGGAAAATCAGCTGGAAGCTGTTCTCTTGCAATCTCCCCAACCATCGTTTGGCTTAGAACGCGAGATCCCCCGAGTGCGCCACCGTTCGCCAGCATTTGTGCAAAACGGCTATAGTCCAACGCCGTTGTAAAAAGTCCCGCGCCGCCAGAGGGATAAAAGAAGTCGAAGGGCTCATCTTTTTTAACACTGCCCCATCGAGCCTTATGAGCTTCAACCAGACGATCACAATCCTTTGCCGGAACAATATACCCCGTGTCACTCATGCCGAGTGGTTCAAAGATATGCTGCTCCAAGTACTGTGCGAACGGCTGGCCTGATACGACTTCTACAACCCTCGCCACAATGTCAAACGCATCCACCCCGTTATACCTCCACAACTTGCCCGGTGGACTGTTCAATTGCTTTTCAGCAAGCTCTTTAATCCTGTCAGCGAGAGTCATTG
>JBFKDP010000333.1:0-4489 GCA_041619575.1 Litorivivens sp. | reverse complement strand
CGGTGGGCCGAGCGTGCAAGTGTGGCGCGAACTCCGCCGGATCAAACCGGGAAATCCCAGCGCCACAGCGGTCGAGCAAGCGCGCTGCGCTGCCGACGCTGGGGACTGGGCCGCTTTCGTTATCGCAATGGGCGGCGTCGACTTACCCCGCCGCGAGCGACCCATTTCGCCCTATCGGGAACACTGCGAAATCATCGATTTTTCCACCGGCGAGGTACTACCGGACGATACCGCGTGGCACGGCGGCAAGAAGGCTCCCCGGACATTGGGCTTGCAAACACCGCAGCAGGTGATCGTTACACGAATCGAGCAGTGGACCGCGATCCAAACTGGTGGCTCGCGACGCAAGGTGGCCCCGCAGGGGCCGCCTGAGGAGGGAGCATTCAGGCGCGCAGCGCCGTCACTTGGACCTGTGTAAATAACTGTACGGACATCAAACCCACAACCCGAAGACAACGAAGAATAGGAAAAAGACATGATCGACCTGATCGGATTTGAGGATGGCTATACCCTTGAAGAGGCCACGGCGCTTATCAACTTACATGTTCTGCGCAAGAAGCAGCTTATCCCTTCTGAAAACGCCAACCTGGAAGACCTGGGCTACATCTGCGGCGTTATTCATATCAACGACGAGATTGAGATCATCGCCAAATTCCCCGACGTGCTGATTCAACTGCCCAAACACAAAGTTGAAGAGCTGCTAGAGATCCTGCCCGACGATGATTTCTGAGCACGAGCTTTTCACCCTGACCGAGCTGTATCTGCTCAACGGCCGGTGCTTTGGCTTCTACGTGGTCAATGCCCTGCCGCGCAGCTACGTGCAAGTCATCGGCTTTGGCCGCTATGTGGGCAGCGGCGACGACCAACGTTGGCTGAACTACAACCTTTTGGAATACACCCCAGAAGAAGCGCGAAAGCGCAATCTGGTGTTCCAGGTAGATCGCTACGCCTTCGTGACCCACGAACGCATCGGCCAGGGGCTCACCATCTCTGATTCGAAAGGCTGGTCTCGCTACCAGCCTGATCTTTAAAAATACGTTTCAGTGTTGCTTGGCGGCGCCTTTCTCAAGGCGCTCAGCCAACCACACCTTAATAATCGACTGACGGGTAACCCCTAAACGGGCCGCCTCTTTGTCTAAGGACTCCAGCATCCAAGCGGGAAAATCGACATTTACCCGGCGCGTCACCTGATTACGACGGCGCGCCGTCGACAAATCCAAGTCGCCAATAATGTCTTCTTCATTTGCGTCAAATTTCTTGTCAAAGTCACTAGCTTTCATACAAGTTCACCTCCGCTGCTCGGGAGCGCCGAACAGAAATAATACGGACTCGCTCTCCCCGATAGGTCACAACCGCCGACCAGTGCTTACCCTCAATCAGGCCGATAGTGAGAAATCGTGGCTCATCGTCGGAGCGCGCCTGCACTTCAAGCAAGTTCGGGTCATCCCAAAGCACCTGAGCCGCCTCAAAATCGATGCCATGTTTATCATGGTTGGCCCGGCTTTTATCTGGGTCATATTCAAAATCGCTCATGAGTATAAATTATACCTTTTTTACACAGCCAGCAATTACAGCTTAGCGTCACCGTAGTAGGCATTCGCCCGTAGCGGCACACCCCGCTTAGTGATGGGGTCAAATGAATATAGGTGCTCAGCTCTGCCACGGGAGCACTGACCAATCATGCGTCCACGAAATTCTCGCCGCCCCGACACTACCGCTAAATGCCCACCGCACGCTGGGCAGCTCGCCTCGTACTTCACCAAACGTATTTGCCGAATAGGTCGGCCGCTTTCAGCTTCGCCCACCTCTAGCAACTCAAGCTGCACATCGATATCACTTAGCCTCAGCATCCAATCTGGCGCTCTAACGATGCCGCGATCAACCAGGCTAAATACCGGGTAGAGCATCCACAGCAGCAAGATGGCAAGCGCGATTAGCCCGAGCTGCCAAACCAGTAGCTGCCCATTCAGCAGTGCGATACTCCCAACCATAAGCGGTAAACAGGCCAAGAAGACGCCCCCGAAAACGAACACATTTCGCCGCCAGCCTTGTAGCGTGAATTCGGCAAAGGGCTTCGCCCAGGGAACGAAAGCTGGCAGCTTCCGCACTCGGTATTGCACCACACTAGAATCGGCCGGAATCGCCGCCTGCTCGTCGCTGTCCTCCTCAACGCTTTCAAGGCCGAGATAGTAGTACTTCTTGTTTCGCCCCTTTGACTCCGTAGAGGCAATCACCAACTGCTCTCGCCGCCCCTTCTTGCGAAGATACTCCCGCAATGAACCGCCATGCTCAGCCAGTAGCTCCTGGTACTTCTTCAAGTTATCGGCCACATAGCGGCGCGCCACTTCCTGGCTATCGTCGGTCTCGGCAATGCCCTTCATCCGGGCATTGAGTTCGGCCACGGTGAACTGGGCCTCCTCAATATCGACACCCGAACGCATATATTCGCTAGTCTCCTCCAGCAGCGTAGAGAACAATTCGACCGGCTTGCGGCTATCCAGGCCCGATTCAGCCAGCCAAGCACGCATCGCTTGGCCAACTTCCAACACTTCGTCCGCATCTCGACGCAAACTCGCCAAAATACTATCTCCTTGTTTTTATTGAAATTCCCTTACCAACAACCGGGTTGCAACCCGGTTGCGTTCTGTTGGTCGCCCATTCTGTCCGCAATCATCAGCACCGTTCAACACCAACGGAGACCAAGCGATGAACAAATGGGTAACGATAAAAAAATTTGCCGAAGCCAGCGGCTATTCCGAAGACGCAATCCGCGCCAAAACCAAGAACGGCACCTGGCTATACCGCAAGCACTTCACCAAAGGCCCAGACGGCAGAATCATGATTAACGTAGAGGAGGTCAACCAATGGCTAGAAAATACCGCGGCGTAAGCGTGCGAGGCAATGAGAGCATACAGATCGCATTCACCTACAAGGGGAAGCGTTGTAGGGAGGTACTACGCATTCCTCCGACAGACGGCAACCTAAGATACGCCAATAACAGGCGCATCGAGATTCTGTCCAAAATCGAACGGCGTAGTTTCGACTACCCCACCGAGTTCCCAGAAAGCCGCAGCGCGATGGCTAGGGCATCCAAAACCGGCTGTCACATCACCGTAGGCGAGGCCATGAACCAATGGCTGATCTCCTGCCAAAAGCGCTGTGCCTACAGCACCGTGCGCGGCTATACCTCTGCGGTACGCCACTACCTGGAACCGCGCTGGGGCCACTACACCCTGGACGAAATGAACCGGCAGGAAATCGAGGACTGGATCAACAGCCTCACCGTTTCTGCAAAGCGCATTAACAACACCCTCATACCGCTGCGCCAAGTGATGGAGCGGGCCTACCTGGACGGCACCATAGAGAACAATCCCATGACGCGAATCAAAAACCTGAAAGTCCAAACCCGCGAACCCGAACCCTTCACCCTGGAAGAGATCGACCGCATCTTGTCAGTATTGGAAGGCTCCCCCAAAAACGCCGTGCAATTTGGCTTTTGGACAGGGCTTCGTACCTCAGAACTGCTTGGGTTAAGATGGGAAAACGTCTCTATTGAAGGAGGCCACGCAATAATCAAGGAAGCACTCGTGCATGGACGAATTAAAGAGCCCAAGACCTCATCAGGCAAACGGAAAATCCAGCCTAACCCAAAAGCTATCGGGGCGCCTAAGCAGCAATTCACTGTTCTGTTAAAGGCCAATTCATGTTTACCGACCCCAAGTTTGAGCAACTCTAAGCTCTTTTGAAAAGCGAAAATTAACCCAACCTAACAAGAAATCCCCGCGGTATATTTCAGCTCTGCAAATTGTAGGGTACGCCAGATTCACTAATACTAAAGAACCCCTAGGTTAGCTAGCGATCGGGAATTATGAGGACAGCACATGGTCGATGGATCAACCAAAACGAAATGCCACTGGAGCAGTGATTGCCTGAACCGACAAGAAGAAGCCAGACTCCTCTACCTGCATTTAATGCGTATCTACGACTACGGACAAAGAAAGTCACTAACACTGAATATCAATGCCCCATGGGGATTCGGGAAAACCTATTTCTTAGAAGGGCTATCCAAAGATTTAGATGCGAAAAAGCATAAAACGGTCTTTTTCAATGCCTGGGAGAATGACTATTCTGAAGATGCCCTTGTCTCACTTATTATCGAGATAGGAATCCAGGCTTTCGAAAGAGAGCCGGAATTTTTAAAAAAGTTAAAATTTGCCATTGGAAAAATAATTACTACCGGAAGTAGAATTGCAGAATCAACTGGCGACCCCCAGGCCATCATTGCATCCCATTTCGCCAGTGAAATATCTAGCTCTGTATTAAAAGGCGAAAAAGAGTCCCATAAACTAGGCGACGCTGCTTACCTAAAGCACGAGCAAAGAAAAAAAGCCATTTGCGATTTTAAAACGGAACTCAACAAGGCGGCGGAAAAACTCGACCACCCCCAACGCCCTCCCATATTTGTTTTAATCGATGAGCTCGACAGATG
>JBFKDP010000332.1:0-4501 GCA_041619575.1 Litorivivens sp. | reverse complement strand
GGGTGTTTCTCGGCGTCGAGCAGGCCGAGGACTTCGGGTTTGAGGAGGTAGCTGGGCATGCCGTCGATCGTGTCCAGAACGAGCTCGCGCTTGGCGATCAGGCGGTCCCAGTCGATCTGGAGGTGCTGAATCGGGAACGTATCGAGGCGCGGCTCTTTCGGGTAGAAGAGCCGTTTGGGCCGGGGCGTGGGAAATCCGCCGCCGGTGGCGTGAATCTGTACCATTTCACTAGGCCCTCGGGTGCACCTTCGTCCCCGTTATACGCCCTACGTTTGGCCCCAGCAAGCCAAAAAACGCGACAAAAATGCCGCCCAAATGCCCTGCACCATACTACCTGAAAGTGGTGCATTTCTCGTCGTTTTTCGAAAGCGACAAGCGAGCTACACTTGCGCGCTCAAGGCAATTAGTCGGGGACGCATCATGATGCGAGGACCCAACCGAGCGGCCAGCGCACTTGAGCAGCTGGCCCGCGTCACCACCCACAGTCTCGTTCCGTCCCAGCAACGCACGTCCTTGGCGCTGGAAACCACCGCCGATATCTATGTTCGACGTTGTTTGAAGTTCCCAGGGCGTGGCGTCTTCCACAGCTATCCCGAGTATCTACACAGCATTACCCTTGAGATCGATCCCGAGGTGAGTAGCTTTGTACCGCAACCCTATACCTTACGGATCGGCCGAAAACCCTACATCCCCGATGTCTATGTGGTGAGAGCGGGACAGCAAGCGGTGATTGAGCTTAAGGGTAAAAAAGGCTTGGACCCGGTGATTGAGGCCAGCGCGGGGGCATTTTTCGCGGATTACGGCATGCACTTCTCCGTACTTTCGAACAATGCCGTCATGGTAAGGGAGCAGGAAGCCCTGAATTGGCTCCCCCTTCTGCAGGTGCTAGCGTGTGCAAATGATGCAGGATTGGACACTCAAGCCACCGCGTCGACACTGTTAACGCGCTGCCGGCGTTTTCCGGGGAGCACAGTGGGAGAAATACTGTCGCCCGCCCGACGTCCGACGCAGTACGTGGAAGAAGTGGCCTTGTATCAGTTGCTTTTTAACCACCAACTCACGACGGATCTGGCTACCGCTCCGCTGAATTATCACAGTGTGCTCACGCCATGTTGATACATTGGCGTGATCGCGTGCTAGGGAACCCTGAACTCTCCGACATTAGCCGGTGGCCCTTTATTGATGCCACTGCGATACCGCAGTATCGACGTCAGGATTTCCTACGGAACCGCCAGATTGTTGCCCGGGTCCTGGAGGGAGAATCGCAAAAAGCAGTCGCGCTGGACTACGGGTTGACGCCATCTCGAATTTCCCGCTTGCTGCAGCGTTGCCTGGGTGGGCACATCGATACGCCGCCTCTGCTGACCACAGGGCTTCTCCCCTATCACCAATGCCACTCGCCGACGCGGCGAGCACCTTTTCCGACGCTCAGCGCGGTGGGCGGCACAAGGACATGTTTTCAAGCCCTATTGAATCATGTGCCTGGCTTAAAGCATCACCTTGATCGGATGATTCGGGCGTCTATTACAGGCAGTCGCCAAGGCCAGAACCTTGCCCCGAAGCCCTTCCATGCCGCCTTTATTCGCTACTTGCGCGACGCTAAATGGCCCGACGATTGCTACCCCTTTACACACAAAAGCTTTGCCTACGGATCGACACGTTCGTATCTACGCCGACGTGAGCAGGAATTGTCTATGCCCACGACACCAAGGCGTATCATCGCCAGTCCCCAGACGACCTCTCGCATTTTTCAGGAAGTTCAGATTGATGAGCACCTGATTGATTGTGCGAGCCATATCGGAGTCGATATCGGTGGGGACGTACAGGCTATCCGGCTAGCACGGATTACGTTGATTCTTGCACGGGATGTGGCCAGTGGGGCCTATTTGGGCTATGTTCTGGCGTTGACTCGTCACCCCTCGGCCAGTGATATGCTGGCCCTGCTCAATCAGCTGGTCTATCCGTGGGAACCACAGACACTGAACACGCCTGGGCTTCGCTACACACCCGGCGCCGTTTTTCCCAGCGCATTAGGCCCCAGCTTTTGTCGACCGAGTATCGGTATAGTTCGGCTGGACAACGCCATGGCGCATCGTGCGGAACGCTTGGTCGTCAGACTCTGCGATGAATTGGGTGCCACCATTAACTTTGGACTCCCGGCACAACCGAAGGCACGGGGGCTTATTGAACAGGCTTTCAAATACCTGAACATTGATGTTCACCGCATTGCCTCGACGACTGGCAGTCACCCGCTTGATCCGAAACGGGAGCGGCGACGTCACTCCAATCGCGCGCCAATGATTTCACTTCAAGCACTTGAAGAGGCCATCGGTGTGGTTTTGACAGAACACAATATCCGGCCCCTTGGCAATCTTGGCGGATCTACGCCACTGGATGTTATGCGGCGTCAGATGGCCCACCATCTCATCCCACTGCGTCCGCCTCCGCTGAATCGTCTGCCGACCCCCTATCATGAATCGCGTACTGCGAAGGTAAGAAAACCGAAAGCAGACAAACATGCGCCACACATTTATTTCGAGAAAGTCCTTTATCGCGGTGAAGCGATTAACCATGCGGCGCTGATCAATCAAACCGTGCGCGTTGTCTACGACAACCGTGATATACGCTGTCTCGATGTCCTCACCGAGGAAGGCAAATATCTTGGTGAGGTGCGTGCCCCGAAGTCGTGGCAACGGTTTGCCCACAGTCTGGCGCTCAGGAAAAGAATTAATCGCCATATCCGTCAACATTTGATTCAGCGCCATGATCCGCTGGTCGGGTATTTTCAGCACTGCTTGACACACCGAGACAAGCCAAGTATCGCGCTGGATTTGGTCAGTCTGTGTCGCGGTATGAATTTACCGAGCGCCACCGGCAGCTCCCGCTTACCGACTGCGCCCACTTTACCAGGCCGAAATAGTGCCGCGCGCAGCGCAGGATCAGCTTCACGCACGCAAGTCCCAATCTGGTCCCCGAGCATGGTCAAAGAACGGAGGTAACACCATGCGAAACCATCTCGAAAATGCGTCCCAGTTCTATATCAAAACGCCGATGGTGTATCAATTGCATCAAAGGATCATCCAGTGGGCGTGGTGTGGCTACACCGGTGGCGTGATCGCTGGCGCATCGCGTTCCGGTAAAACCACGGCGCTGCGCGCGCTCGATAATTCAATTACCACTCGCGATGGCGAGGCTATTCCCTTGTTTCGTGTAACCTATGGCGAGCGTGATACAGCTACAATTCGAAGCGTTTTCAACAAAATAGCTAAATCCTTGGGTTACGCCGTCAAACAAGCTCATCGCTCGGACGACCTCGTGGAAATGATCTGCGTGACCCTTGCTGACGCAGCCGTTGTCAATTGTACCCGGCAAGTGATTCTCGTCGTCGATGAGGCACAAATTCTGTCAATTCAACAGCTTTCTTGCTTTGCCGAAATCTACAATGTCCTTTATGAGTTACGTACCAACGTCGTGATCATCTTTGCGGCAAACAGCGATCAGTTCCAACCAATTGCAGAGCAGTTGCTCGAGAAAAAAAATACTTATCTGCGCGAACGGTTTTTTAGTCAGGTTCACGAATTTTACGGCATCCAGAGCGAACAAGAACTCGCTGACTGTCTACGCGGCTATGCTTACTACGAAATAGACGGCGACGTCGGAATTACCGCGTGGGAATTGTATTGTCCGCAATTGATCAAAATGGAATGGACACTGGACAGAATTGCACCGCTGTACTGGCGCGTATACAACGAGCACTACCTCGAACCTTCAGGACTGTCGTCATGGCCTATGGGGCAATTTGTTCGCGCTACCAATATCCTGTTGATGGATTACCTATGTAACGTGGCCGACCCAGAAGATACAGACTATTTAGAGGGCTGCATCAAAAACAGCCTCGAGGCCGCCGGCATTCGGCCATCGCTCGCGAATATCGTAGAAATTAGATGAGATTCAACACCGGTCAGTTCCTGCGCCATGAATATGAAAGCACCTATGGCACGCAGCGACGCGTGCTATGGGCTAATCGGTTGCAATGGCGTCAGCACACAAACCGCTCAATAAAATCGGAAATACAGGCTACAGGCATCGACGTCTCCGCTGTTGAAACGCTTATAGATATTATTTCAATCATCCATTCACTAGAGCCCAAAATGGCGTCCTCTGACCAACTCATCTTGGGAGGCTACAACAACGACAAAGCAGTCAGAAATTGCCCCGAATGCGCCCGGTTGATCTATCACTCGTTTCTCTATCAGCTGCCTTGGTTGGAGTACTGCCCGATTCACCAGTGCCAGATCGTTCAGCATTGTCCTGATTGCGGGCTACCTTGGCCTAAGCCACATGAGTGCCGTTCTCGCAGATGTGCTACCTGTAGTGTCAATATAGATTTAGCAATACTGGCAGAGAGGCTTAGGACAGGTACTAAAACTGCTTCAGAATTACGCCAATTGGCAACTATTCTAGCCACGCCACTGCGTGGCTACCAATGTGCGCTAAGATG
>JBFKDP010000331.1:0-4518 GCA_041619575.1 Litorivivens sp. | reverse complement strand
TGACTGCGAATGTCCAAGTGGTCTGAGGCGACAACATGGTCAAGGTTGGTCGGCGTGTAGGACGAACTCCCGTTGTACCAGGTAACCTCCTCGTTTGCATCGGCGATGGGTGTACGCTCCTTGGTCAGCAGTTGCATATGACGCCGCCTTGCCCATGCGCCGAGCCGTGCAACTTCCTCTTCAGCACTAACGTCCATTCGTTTTGAATACGGGACCGGGTCATCAAGGCCCATGGTATTCAAATCGCCCAGAAATATCAGATTCGCGGAGCCGCCGACCGCGGTATCTAACGCCTTCTTGAGATTGAAGGCGTGCTCGATGGCGGCGTCACGAAGGCCAAAGGCCTCGGTGCCGACACCACTCTTGTCGTGCAGGAATAACAGCGGGTAATCCTGGTTTGAGACGCGTAGGGTCAATAGCAAACCGGGCCGCTGGTAGGCACGGCCGGTCTTAAACTCCAATCTTTGTGTTGTGAACGACTGCAGCTTACGATGGACGCCTACAAAGATTTCCTGGGTCTGTTTACCTTCGGTCAGGTGAAAGTGGTGGTCGGGGAACTCGTTCATAAAGGTTTTGAAGATATCCTTGCCCTCGACTTCGAAAAGGGCGAACACATCCGGTACAGCGGTCGGCCCGCCGTTTTCACCCTTGACGAATTTCGCCACCCGACTCACACGTGTCGGCTCGTTCTTGAAATGTTCAACGTTCCAGGAAGCAACGGAAAAGACCTTCGGCATGGCAGCGTCTCCGTGCGCAAGGTTATGGCCCCTGTTGATCAGACGCCGGATTTACTTATAACGGTATCGAAGTTCTCGCTAAATGCAAACGGTGTAATGTCACAAATCATTCGTGCTGAATGGTGCGTCGGCTGTTTTTAATCGTCAGGTTACGGGTTGGATAAGCCACTCCAGGAGGCAAGAGCCGACACTGGGCGGTCACTCGCAAGGTTCGAATCAGAGCTGAAAATACCTGGCACCTGTAGCAAGATCAGCCCTTGCTCCTGCGAACCATCGCATACAGGGTGATGCAGACGAACAAGAAGAGGGCGGGAAAAAGGGCGAAATCCAGATAGCCTACGAGAGAGGAAAGGCCTGCCGCCCCAAGCAATATCACCAGGATTGGCGTAAAGCAGCACAATGCAGTGATAACGCTGCCGATAATTCCCGTTTTGAGTAGCGCCGTGTTTTTCTTCATAGTTATATAACGCCTTGCTTATTAAAAATTATTAACAGGTCGTTCGCTTCGCTGCCTGAACAGAAGGGCATGGAACCGAGCCGTAGCTGCAAAAGACGCAACAATCTTTCTCCCTCGGTTTTAGCAGCGCGTTGCACGTTGGGCATTGGTAGAAATACTGGCAACTGTCCACAGGCATAACTTCTTTGTTTTGCGCACCGCACTCAGGGCATGTGAGCAGCGACTGTCGAACGACCTCCTTGCTCATTTGGGAAACTCCTTGAGGCAGCACCTGCCCGAAGGGTTTCGAATGTCGCAAGCACAGTTTTTAAGCCTGGTCTGCTCCACCACAAAGGCTTTGCTGGCGCTGGTTCCGGTTTGTTCGAATTCCTCCATGGCCCTGGCGTGGCTAATGTCGAAGCAATAGCAAATGACTCTACCGGGCGCTATTGATTTTTGGCCGATCTCAGCGCGAACCTGACAGGCTTCAATCACCGTACCAGCATCAGAAAAGTACACGCTGTCGCAGGCGGGGCTGGAGCAGAAGTAGAATTTTTCAGAGCCAAGCTGTTGGTTGAGCGGTGCAACCACTTGGTGCATGAGTGTGACCAGTCCAACGGGTTTAGCCGGCGTGCCGCAACTGGGGCATAGAGCCGCGTGCTTGATTTGGGCCTTGGCTTCGACGGAACTGGATGAACAGCAACTGTCCATAAGGTGTCACTCCTTAAATGCAGGTGGATCACCTGCGATTGGTGCTAGTCTGAGTATAAATCCTGTAGTTACTACGGATTCAAGACCCGAGATAGAGAAAGTTTAATGACCAACAAATGTGATTCGGTAAGCATCGGTGGGCTGTCAAAGTTGACTGGCTGCAACATCGAAACGATTCGTTATTACGAAAAGGCTTCCCTGATGCCGGCCCCTGCCAGGACCGAGGGAGGGCACCGCCTGTACTCGAAAACCTTGCAGCGACGACTCACGTTCATTTGTAAGGCAAGACGGTTGGGGTTCACTCTGCAAGAGGTGCGCAGCCTATTGGAAATGACCGATGGCGGCTATTCGTGCGATGAGGTCAAGCAAGTAGTGTTAAATCAGCTGAGCGTCGTTAGAAGCAAAATTGAAGAGCTGGCAAGACTGGAAAGCAACTTGGAAACCATGGCTTCACAGTGTTCGGGTGGCGGCCTGCCGCACTGTGCCGCGGTGGACAGCCTGTTTAATATGACAGACTAATTCGCAAGCGCCAGGACAGTCCCCTATGACCACTTTATGCAGAAAGCACTGAAGACACTTTTCGGTCATCGCCCAGGATGATTGCAACGGGAAAACTCCCGGGCCTTCGTCCCTGGAAGCCGACATGACGATGGATTGCAGGGGACTTTGGAATACGGAGCCGAACGGAAGCTCTTCTTGACGATTTCGTCATTTATTCGGCGACAGGTTAACCGCCGCCATCTCGCTGAATTGGAGCAGAGCTGCGTACAGATGCTCCTCAAACCATCAGTTGGCCGCGAAACACATGAACAAACCGGCGCCACCGGTGGTGGAAAGATCGTCTTGAGAGCAGCCGCGCGAGCCGTGAGCATCATTCCAGGAGGTGCTACCCCCGCCGTGTCTGTCATGGTGACCGACAGTTGCGCTTCCTTTGTCGGAACTGGTCCAGTTTTTACAGGTACGATCATTCTTTTCGCTCGGAAAATAGGCGGTTCCGTCTGCCATCGTTCCCGTCAGGATATCGTGACGATTGGGCTGGTCACCGCGCCCATTAACCGGTTCGCCGTTTTCGTCCAACGCTGTGGTCTTGATAATATTAGGGTTGAGGTGCAACTGGTCCAGGTCTTTGGCTATCAGTACACCCTTGGCGTTGTACCATGGCCCTGTACCAATTCGATCACGAGCCGAGATGCCGCGTTTTCCCTCTTCCTGGGTGCTAAGATAAGCGCGCCAGGATTTACCGCTTACGCCCGCCGACTCAGCCAGGTTCGTGCAGTGCGCGTCGGCGCCCTCGAGGCCACCCAAGTCACCGCCCTTGCCGGAGCCGACACTGGTGACAAAAAAACTCATGGAGGTATCCTGAGCATACCCGGTCTGAAGGCCCGTTGTTGCCAACAGGCTGACGGCTAGTAATATTGATTTTTTCATTACGGTATCTCGTTGTGGTTGAAAATAGGCGTTTATTCTGGTCTAGATGTGGATCTATTTTGAATCTAACGGTGCTTGTTGCAAGACCGCGATACTGACTAATTCGCAGGTGCCATCCATTCAACGGCCGTGCGATTCATGTGTTATTTTTTTACAATTTAATCAGTGATTTACATCAATAATTCTATTCAAGAAGCATGAAATTATTACGTAAGTGGAGCTTGGATTGCGTCACCGCGAAGAACTTAAAGTCTGCATAATTGCATTGCTGGCTGCTTTGGTACTGGCATCAAACGAAGTTACGCAGAATGGCCTTGTTGGCGTAGCCGGTAGCTACGCGTATTGGATAATACGTACCTTCATTGAAGCGGTTTGTTTCCTGGCAGCGCTCTATGCCTTGGAACGATACTCGCCAGAGCAATGGCCAAACTGGACAGTATACGCACTGGCAATTCTGCTCAGCCTTGTACCTTTTACCCTGGCCATAACCAGCTTTGACTTGATTCTGGGGCTGCCTGAATTAGGAATCACCGGAGGTAGTGAGCAACAGGTTTCGAGGCTCCCGGCTTTCGGCAAGGAGCTCATATTCCTGTTGGACAACCACGTATCACTGTGTGCTTTACTGCTCCTGCCAAGAACGCTATGGCGACTGACGCCTGCTGATGCCGTGGCAAATGAGTATGAGCCGTCAACCGACGCCAAATCGGTAGCGGCTGGCGGCACCTTTATCGATAGTCTTGATCCCCCGTTGGAAGGCTCCATCTATTGGGTTGAAGCGCAAGAACACTATGTCAAATTAACGACGCCTAGCGAGAGTAGAATGGTGTTGTACCGCTTTTCAGATGCTATACGGGAGTTACCTGGGGCGGCGGGAATGCGGGTGCATCGTTCACACTGGGTCGCTTTCTCTGCGGTCAAGAACCTCGAAAGGATTGGGCAGAGCTTTAAATTAGAACTTAAATCCGGCGAGGTTATCCCTGTCAGCCGTTCCTACCGAACTTATGTGGAAGAAAAGCTTCAAGTGCTGAATGGGGAAGAATAGAACGACAGGCCCCTTGCGGGCCCTCCCGCAAATTCTTAGTTTTCTTGTAGATCAGTGACGCCCTGGTGTGGCCCGCCGAGTGAGCGCCGAAACCGACAGTCAAAAGCCCGAGGCTCGCCGCTACCCCCCCTGCACGGCTGGAAATCTGCTGTTACAATCCAGGC
>JBFKDP010000330.1:0-4518 GCA_041619575.1 Litorivivens sp. | reverse complement strand
CCGAGAGCAGGTGCTAGAGGCCGTGAATGCCGGTGGTTACGGCGAACGGGAAGTGGTGGTGCGCGTCAACGGCTTTGATACGCCCTGGGGTCGCGATGACATTGTTGCCTTTGCCAATGCCCCTATTGCGGCACTGTGCTTACCCAAGGTGGAATCAGCCAGCGAAGTGAATGCGGTGGTGCAGCTGCTCAAACAGGAGAGCTCGACTCTGAAGCTGTGGCTGATGGCGGAAACCCCGCGCGGCATTCTCAATATCGACGAGATCTGCGGTGCTGACAAGCGCAACGAAGTGATTGTTATGGGCACCTCGGATCTGGCCAAGGAATTGCGGGTACCACACACGCCTGATCGTCTTGGTCTGCAGACGTCACTGCAGCTGTGTGTGCTGGCGGCAAGGGCCCACGGTCTGGATATTCTCGATGGGGTTTATTTGGATATCAAAGATGAGGCGGGCTATGCCGCGGCCTGCGATCAAGGGGTTGCGTTAGGCTTTGATGGCAAAACCCTGATTCACCCAAGCCAGATTGAACCGGCCAACAAAGCCTTTGCGCCGTCGCCTGACATCATTGAGCGCGCCGGAAGGATAGTCGAAGCCTGGCGGGCTGCCAAGGCAGAAGGCAAGGCTGTGGCCGTCGTCGACGGCAAGCTGGTGGAAGTCTTGCACTTTGAGGAAGCCAAACGGCATCTGGCAATTGCCGAGGCCATCGCAGCGACTTAGATTTCCGGAGGGCTAGGTTTTCCCGGCCGAAGTACGCCGCAGGATCGTGCGGTAGGACACGCCGAGTTCGTCTGCGGCTCTGCGTTTGCTGTAGCCCTGCTGAAGCAAAGCCTCAACCTGCGCTTGAGTAACGGTGGGTGCACGCCCCTTGTAGCGTCCCGCCCGCTTGGCTTTCTCAATGCCATTCAGTCTGCGCGTTCTGCGCACCGATTCGTCAAACGCCGCTATGCTGGTTAGCATATCGGAAAATCGCGCGTCGCTCTTGCGGCGGCTGTCGATGTTGCAGCTAACTACCACCAGCGCGATGCCTTTTGCAGCGAGGTGCTCAACCCGCGAGCACAGTTGCCGCAGGCTGCTGGCAAGGTCTGACAGCTCGCAGACAGCAAGCGCATCGCCCTTGCCAAGCTGTTTCAGTGCTTCACCCAGCGCCGGCTGCCGGTCAGCGGCATAATCGGCCTGTTTTTCGCGAACGAGAATCGCGCTCGGGTCGTGCGCCAGAATCGCTTTTCCTTTGTTATCGCCCTTGTGTTCCGGAAATCGCGAATAGCCCAGTATCATGCTTGCTCCTTGTGACGAGCCTGAAAAGGCCTAACCTTCTCCTTACGGTGCATCTAGTGATCTGGATCAGAGGCGCGTCAAAAATTTTCGTCGGCCGCAAATAAGTGACATCGTTAGCGTGAAATTTCGCACATTTTTTGACTAAATGTCATTAGTTCTGGTGGCGTGCGCTTTCTTAGGTGCGCTCACTTTTCATCACTGTGACACTAGAAATAAAGCCTATTGTCGTGTCGTGCGAAGGGGAAAAATAAATGTTCGTTGCCAGCTGGAGCTGAAAAAGCAAGCGAACACGTTTGAATTAAACGTTAACTACTTTCATGCGCTTCTCTGATTTGGAAAAGAAAAAGCAGGGTCTGGGGGATTTGTGATTTTATTCAAAAATATGAAATGGCTTCAGTACGCAGCGGTCATCGTCGCGATGCCTTTTATAGTCGGTAACAGTGACTGTAATGACGGGAGCAGTGAAACACCTCCCCAAGTGAGTGGACCATTGTCCTGCCCGGAGGGAACTCGTCCGGTATTCGAGCGTCAGCCGAATTTAATAACCGCTAGCAACGGCGGTGTAGTACTTGGAGCAAGAGCATTCGAGATGAGCCAGGACGGCAGGCAAGATTATATCTTTTCATTTTTTTTAAGTGGTGCAGGTATCGCAGTAGATTCTCAACTGCAAACATCTGAACCTGGTGCAAGTGTGCTTAAATTTAAAAGCGGGGACCGTTTCCGTTTCCCTGACGACGCCTTCACCAGCACATTTATAGGCGACTTGGTACCAACCGACCTCAATGGCGATGGATTCCTTGACGTTCTGTTTGGCCGACGTGGCGGTCCACTCGCCTGGGCGCGGGGCGAAGGGGATGGCAATTTTTCCACCCAGGTCAAGCTGGCAGACGCCATACTCTGGGCTGACGGTGCAGATCTGGATGATGATGGCCGCACAGATATTCTCGCGATCAATGCGAGCGACCAGTTGGTGTGGTTGCGCAATGAGGGGGGCGGGCTCGGCGATTTGTTTCCCAGCTTCGCTGCTCCAGTGCGTCTAACGGCGCTGGGTGGTGTGATTTCTGTCGACGTGCTCGATATCGATGGCGATGGTGGCCCATTGGACGCGGTCGTATTAACGATTGATAGCAGCGACAATTTTTCGCTGGTCTTCGTGAAGGACCTTGTCGGAGCGGCTACAGTTTTCTCGGCTACCAATCTCGGCCCGACTGGAAACGGATTCGGTCGAGTGCTTGTCGGGGACCTCGGAGGCGAATCGGGCGAGGAAGTTGTTGTAGGTGCAGCCGCAAACGGACTTGCTGTTTTGTCGCCATCGGCCTACCGCTCAACTCAACTTGTTCTTCCGACCAGCGCGGATCCTGGTAGGCGGTTTTCAGAGCGCGCAGAGAACATTGCGCTCGGTGATGTAAACGGCGACGGCCAAGCGGATATCCTGGCATTTGAAACTATTGATGAGGTGAAGGTCCGGCACTATCTTCAGACTTCTGATGCCCGTTTTGCCGAGGCATCTCAATTAAAAACGCTCGGGCGGTTGTTTGTTGATACCGAAGATTTGAATGGCGACGGTCGAATAGACCTGCTCGTTAACAATTCTAAGGAAATTTCCTGGTTTAAAAACGTCTGCAAAAACCTCGGCGCGCCTACCGCGGTAGCGAAGGCAGGCCCGACGCCCCGCGTTGTCGCCGACAACACCGTGACGCTGGATGGCAGTAAAAGCACTGACGATCTTGCTGTGCGCGAATACCGCTGGACGCAGATCGGTGATGGTCCACAAGTGACCATTGTCAATGCGGATACGCCCCAGGCCAGCTTTACCGCGCCAGATGTGGACAGCGATACCCTGCTGGAGTTCAAGCTGACGGTCTTCGATGGCCCGGAAGACGCGAGCGATACCCTGAGCGCGGAGGATATCGCCAGTATCACGATAGGCCCGGCGCCAGTCGTTGGCGAAGCCTGTAGTTTTAGTGATCAGCTAGTCTCTCAAGACAGTTCAGTATCAGTCTATGCTGCCGACCTGAATCAGGACGGTAGTATGGACGTAGTATCGGCATTTAACATTGGATCTGAGTTGCGCTTGTATCAACAACGCTCAACTGACGGAGGCTTCGACAACGCTAACGTAATTATCGGTTTAGATGATTTACATCGTCCACTCTCGGTTTTTGTCGAAGATCTGACAGGCGATGCAGCGCCCGATATAGTGGTTGCAGACCCCGGCACTGATGTTAGGGGTTACCTTGGTCTTGCTCAGAACGACAACAATGGAGCCGCAGAACCTGTTAGTTTCAGTTCTTCATCGATTGATACTATCCCCGGCCCACAGTCTGTCTTTGTTGCGGACCTTGATGGCGATAGTGTCCTCGACGTGGTGTCAGCCGATCCTCTGAATGGTAGGGTTAGCTGGTACCCCAATCAGGGCAAGGGCAACTTCGGCGAAAGCCAGGTCATTTCTAACGACGCTTCTGGCGCAAGTTCGGTGTATGTTAAAGACTTGAACGGCGATGGTCGGCCGGACGTAGTATCAGCTAATACTGATGCTGATCAGGTTGCTTGGTACCCCCAAAATGAAGATGGCAGCTTCGGTCCCCTCCAGGTCATTTCTAACCAAGCGCCTGGCGTAAGTTCGGTGTATGTTCAAGACTTGAACGGCGATGGCTTGCCGGACGTAGTATCAGCCAATACTAATGATGATCAGGTTGCTTGGTACCCCAATAAAGGCGAAGTCAGCGAAGGCGAAGTCAGCTTCGGCCCCCTCCAGATCATTTCTAACCAAGCGCTTGGCGTAAGGTCGGTGTATGTTCAAGACTTGAATGGCGATAATTTGCCCGACGTGGTAGCCGCCAATACTGGCGGTAATGAGGTTGCGTGGTACCCCAATAACGGCGATGGCACCTTCGGTGGCCCCTTGGTCATTTCTAACCAAGCGCCTGGCGTACGCTCGGTGCATGTTGCAGACATAGATGGCGACAAATTGCTCGATGTGGTGAGCGGTGGTGATACCATCGTATGGCATAAAAACCGGTGTGTGCCTCCTGCCGATGACTCAGGTGATGGCGGTGGTGATGGTAGCAGCGGCGGTGGAGATACTGACACAAACCAGCCACCGACGGCCTCGGCTTCCGCGACACCGAACCCGGTAGATCAAGGTCAGATCGTCAGTCTCAATGGTAGCGGCAGCTCCGATGGTGATGGTTCAATTAGCAGCTACTTCTGGGAGCAGACGGCTGGCCCCGAGTCTGTAT
>JBFKDP010000329.1:0-4519 GCA_041619575.1 Litorivivens sp. | reverse complement strand
GTCTATCACGGCTATCAGGATATCGGTGTGGCGGTTTCTACCGATAAGGGTCTGGTTGTGCCGGTGCTGCGCGATGCTGACTCCATGGGATTGGCTAACGTTGAAGACAAAGTGCGCGATTTTGGTTTGCGCGCCCGCGACGGCAAGTTGGGTATTGAAGACATGCAGGGCGGCACGTTCACGATCACCAATGGTGGCGTTTTTGGTTCATTGCTTTCTACACCCATTCTGAATCCACCGCAGACTGCTATTCTGGGTATGCACAAGATTCAGGAGCGCCCTATGGCAGTGAATGGCCAGGTCGAGATTCTCCCGATGATGTACCTTGCCTTGTCCTACGATCACCGTCTGATTGATGGCAAAGAGGCTGTTCAGTTTCTGGTCACGATCAAGGATCTTATCGAAGACCCAGCGAGAATCCTGCTGGAAGTTTGATGGGCTACAAGTAAAAAGCTATGGCTCCCCGGTTCGCGGAGCCATTGATTCACACGCCTGAGTGGCAATTTACGTGAAGGTTAGTTGATATGTCGAAATACGATGTGGTTGTGATTGGTTCAGGCCCCGCTGGTTACGTGGCCGCGATACGTGCCGCGCAACTCGGATTGAAAACCGCCTGTATTGAAAAAGCCAAAGGCAAAAACGGCAAGCCTGCCCACGGCGGCACCTGCCTAAACTGGGGCTGCATTCCTTCAAAAGCCTTGCTGGATTCGACGCACAAGTATGTTGAAGCCGCTCATGATTTTGGCGCACACGGCATAAGCACCAAGGGGCTGTCAATTGACGTCCCCGCTATGATTGAGCGCAAAGATAAAGTTGTTGAACAGCTCACCGGCGGTATCGGTGGCCTATTTAAAGCCAATAAAGTGACGCCGATCGAAGGCTCGGGCAAATTGCTGGCCGGCAAAAAAGTTGAAGTGACCAAGGAAGACGGTAGCGTTGAAACCCTTGAGGCGGATAACGTCATTATAGCGGCCGGGTCCCTGCCGGTCGAAATTCCTCCTGCTCCGATTGACCAGGACATCATTGTCGATTCTACGGGTGCACTCGAATTTCAATCCGTGCCCAAGCGACTTGGTGTTATTGGCGCCGGCGTAATTGGCTTGGAATTGGGCAGTGTCTGGGGGCGACTCGGCAGTGAGGTGGTTGTCATTGAAGCGCTACCCGACTTCCTGCCCGCCGTTGATAAGCAGATTTCTAAAGAGGCTGCCAAAATATTTAAAAAGCAGGGGCTGGATATTCGTCTCGGCTGCCGCGTTGTAGAGAGCAAAGTAGCGAAATCAAAAGTTACTGTGACCTATAACGACGGTGATAAAGATGTCAGCGAAACCTTTGATAAGTTAATCGTCGCAGTTGGGCGCCGTCCGCACAGTCAGAATCTGTTGGCCCAGGACAGTGGCGTTAATCTGGACGAGCGTGGCTTTATTTTTGTAAATGATTATTGCGAGACGGATGCGCCCGGCGTATACGCCGTAGGCGATATCGTGCGCGGTCCGATGCTGGCTCACAAAGGCTCGGAAGAAGGGGTTATGGTTGCAGAGCGCATAGCGGGCAAGAAAGCAGCGATGAATTATGACTGCATCCCCAGCGTTATCTATACGCATCCGGAAATTGCGGCGGTTGGCAAGACGGAAGAGCAGCTAAAAGCTGATGGTGTTCCCTACAATGTGGGGACTTTCCCGTTTGTTGCCAGTGGACGCGCGTTGGCAGCGAATGATTCCAGCGGCATGGTAAAGATGATCGCGCATGCTGAAACAGACCGTATTCTTGGTTGTCATATTATTGGCGCCAGTGCGGCTGACCTGGTGCAGCAGGTTGTTATCGCAATGGAGTTTGGCTCCAGTGCGGAAGATATTGGGTTGACTGTGTTTGGCCATCCGACCTTGTCGGAAGCCGTGCACGAAGCAGCGCTAGCGGTAGCGGGGCATGCTATCCATATTCCTAACCGGAAAAAGCGCTAACTGGATTCCGGACGGTCAGCGGCGGCCACAGGGCCGCCGTTGTGCTATCCAGAATAGGGGGGAGCCTGCGATGTGGTCAAAAAACGATCAGATTGCCGGGCTTTAATTTGCGGTAACTCACAAATTCAGGGACAATACGCGCCCAAATTTTGCGTGTTTCGCAATATTTTTGAGGGAGCAGGTCACACACTGACAGGATGAGATCTGCTTTACGTTCCACAGACCAAGACGGTAATAATCATGAACCTTCACGAGTACCAGGGCAAACAACTATTTGCCGAGTACGGCCTGCCTGTATCCAAAGGCTTTGCCTGCGATACACCAGAAGAAGCAGTAGAGGCCGCCAAGAAAATTGGTGGTGATCAATGGGTTGTTAAAGCACAGGTGCACGCCGGTGGCCGCGGTAAAGCGGGCGGTGTAAAACTGGTTAGCAAGGCCGAAGAAATCAAAGCCTTTGCCGAACAGTGGCTGGGTAAGAATCTGGTGACTTACCAGACAGACGAGAACGGCCAGCCCGTTTCCAAAATTCTTGTGGAAAGCTGCACGGACATTGACCAGGAGCTATACCTGGGTGCCGTTGTGGATCGCTCCACGCGCAAAATTGTTTTCATGGCGTCAACGGAAGGCGGCGTGGAGATTGAAAAAGTTGCAGAAGAGACTCCAGAGAAGATTCTCAAGGCAATTGTTGACCCTCTGACAGGCGCTCAGCCTTATCAGGGGCGCGAGCTGGCTTTCAAGCTGGGTTTGAACGGTAACCAAGTCAAGCAGTTTGTAAATATTTTTCTTGGGCTTGCCAAGCTGTTCGAGGAAAAGGATCTGGCTTTGCTGGAAATCAATCCGCTCGTTATTACCAGCGAAGGCAATCTGCACTGCCTGGATGCCAAGCTGAACATCGATAGCAATGCGATGTATCGCCAGCCGCAGCTGAAAGAAATGCACGATCCCTCGCAGGAAGACGAGCGCGAAGCGCATGCCGCGAAATGGGAACTGAACTACGTGGCACTGGACGGCAACATTGGTTGCATGGTTAATGGCGCAGGCTTGGCCATGGGCACTATGGATATCGTCAAGCTGCACGGTGGTGCTCCTGCCAACTTCCTGGACGTGGGTGGCGGTGCTACGAAGGAGCGCGTTTCTGAAGCCTTTAAAATCATCCTCTCCGACGAAAGTGTTAAAGCCGTTCTGGTAAACATATTCGGCGGTATCGTACGCTGCGACCTGATTGCCGAGGGAATTATCGGCGCGGTTGAAGAAGTTGGCGTTAAAGTTCCGGTAGTCGTTCGCCTTGAAGGCAACAACGCTGACCTGGGCACCAAGCTGCTGGCTGAATCCGGTCTCAACATCATTGCTGCCAACGGCTTGACCGAAGCTGCTGACGCAGTTGTTAAAGCGGCGGAGGGTTAATCAATGAGTATTTTAATCAACAAAGACACTAAAGTTATCTGTCAGGGTTTTACCGGCTCGCAGGGTACTTTCCATTCAGAGCAAGCCATTGCTTACGGCACAAAAATGGTCGGCGGTGTTACGCCGGGCAAAGGTGGTCAAGAGCATTTGGGGCTGCCAGTTTTCAACACGGTAGCAGACGCTGTTGAAGCTACTGGCGCTGAAGCCTCAGTAATCTATGTTCCAGCTCCGTTTTGTAAGGATTCTATCCTCGAGGCGGCTAACGGTGGTATCAAGCTGATTGTTTGCATCACCGAAGGTATTCCTACGCTGGATATGCTCGAGTGCAAAGTAAAATGTGATGAGCTGGGCGTTCGCCTAATTGGCCCAAACTGCCCCGGTGTAATTACTCCAGGCGAATGCAAGATCGGTATCATGCCCGGTCACATTCACTTGCCCGGTAAAGTCGGTATCGTTTCGCGCTCAGGCACACTGACCTATGAAGCGGTCAAACAGACAACAGACTTTGGTTTTGGTCAGTCCACCTGTGTAGGTATCGGTGGTGATCCCATTCCCGGCTCGAACTTTATCGATATTCTGGAGATGTTCCAGAATGACGAGAAAACCGAAGCTATTGTGATGATCGGTGAGATCGGTGGTACGGCAGAAGAAGAAGCAGCAGCCTATATCAAGGCTAATGTGACCAAACCTGTTGTCTCCTACATCGCTGGTGTAACCGCTCCTCCCGGGAAGCGCATGGGGCATGCTGGTGCGATTATTTCCGGTGGTAAAGGCACGGCAGACGAGAAGTTTGCGGCACTGCAAGATGCGGGTGTTAAAACCGTGCGTTCGCTCGCCGATATCGGCAAGGCTTTGCAGGAAGTTACTGGCTGGTAAAAGGCCGGTAGTAATATTAGGAAGGGCGGCTTAGGCTGCCCTTTTTTATTGTCTGGCGATTCTTTCAAGGCGTGCAAGTGTATTGCGCATTGTTGTAATCAGCGCGCTGCAAGGGAGAGTCAGATGGGTGACCATTGGGTGTCAGACTGGAGAGGTTTTTCAGGGGTATTTGCTTGGGCAGAGAAATGGCGGAGGGGCAGGGATTTGAACCCTGGGTGGGCGTTAACCCACGCCGGTTTTCAAGACCGGTGCATTCAACCACTCTGCCACCCCTCCGCGGC
>JBFKDP010000328.1:0-4549 GCA_041619575.1 Litorivivens sp. | reverse complement strand
CCAACCGATTGCCTTACCTTTGCCGTAAATCAGGATGAGGAACAACTGCGTCAGAGCCTGAAAATGCCGGCGACCAATCTAGCGCAGGATATTTATGTCTCAGAGGACCTGCCGACCGGGCGGGCAATGATCAAGGACGAAAATGTCTGCCTGCACTGCGGTTTGTGTGCAGAGCGATGTCCGACGGCGGCTTGGGATATGCAAAAATTTTATTACTCCGTTACCAAAGCGGGGCAGTAGGGCAAACCATGAAACGAATAGAAGCAGTCAACGATTTTGTCATCAAGTTTGCTAATGTGAACGGCACGGGCTCAGCCAGCGCAAACAATATGTTTGCCAAAGCGCTGTTCCGTATGGGTCTTCCGGTTAGCCCAAAAAATATTTTCCCATCCAATATTCAGGGGCTCCCTACGTGGTATGAAGTCAGGGTCAGTGAGAAAGGCTACCTGGGCCGACGCGGTGGAGTAGATTGTATGGTCTGCGTTAACCCGCAGAGTATGGCCAAGGATATCCGCGAAGTTGAACCGGGAGGTTATTTCTTCTACGACTCAAGCAAACCATTGGATATCCGCATGGTGCGCAACGATATCAACATTATCGGCGTACCCCTGATGGATATCTGTCAGCGTGAGTACGCTGATCCGCGTCAACGCCAACTGTTTCGCAATGTTATCTATGTTGGTGCGCTCGCGGCGCTGTTGGACATCGAGTTTGATGTCTTGACCGGCCTGGTATCCGATCAGTTCAGGGGCAAGGAAAAACTCGTTGTGCCCAATGTTCACGCCCTTGAGCTGGGCTATCACTACGCTCGCGATCACTATGAATGCCCGATAGGTATAAGGGTAGAAAGGCGCGATGCGGTCGGTGAAAAGATTCTAATCGACGGAAATACAGCCGCTGGTCTGGGTGCAATATATGGTGGCGCAACCGTTGCTGCTTGGTATCCGATTACGCCTTCCACATCGGTCGTTGATGGTTTTGACAAGTATTGCAAGCGCTTGCGAATTGATCCGGGCAGTGGTGATAAAAACTACGCTATTGTGCAGGCGGAAGATGAACTAGCGGCCATCGGAATGGTTATTGGTGCTAGCTGGAACGGCGCACGGGCATTCACGGCGACCAGTGGCCCCGGTATTTCGCTGATGAGTGAGTTCCTCGGACTCGCTTATTTTGCTGAGATACCGACAGTGCTGATTGATGTACAGCGCGCTGGCCCCTCCACCGGCATGCCGACACGAACCCAGCAATCCGACGTACTTGCCTGTGCTTATGCCTCCCACGGCGATACCAAACAGGTGCTGCTACTCCCCGCGACGCCTAAAGAATGCTTCGACATGACTGCCGACGCCTTTGATCTGGCGGAAAGTCTGCAGACGCCCATCATCCTGTTGACAGATTTGGATCTGGGCATGAATGACAATATGTCGGAACCCTTGACCTGGGAAGATGGCCGTCAATACAAGCGCGGCAAGGTATTCTCTACCGAAGAGCTGGAGAATATGGACGAGCGCTTTGGTCGTTACCTCGATGTTGACGGTGACGGAATTCCCTATAGAACTTATCCGGGTACTCATCCGACCAAAGGTGCTTTCTTTACGCGTGGAACTTCACGCGACGAGTACGCCGTTTACACAGAGGATGGCGAAGAGTACGAGCGCAATATGCAGCGTTTGCTGAAGAAATGGGAAACAGCCAAAACAATGGTGCCGGAGCCCGAATTGATTGGTGAGGGTCGCTCGATAGGTGTGATTCATTATGGCACCAGTCGCGATGCTACCCTTGAAGCCATTGACTATCTCGCTGAAGAAGGCATTGAAGTTGACAGTCTGCGTATTCGAGCTTTCCCCTTTAATAAGCAGGTGGAAGACTTTATCGAACAGCACGACACCGTTTTTGTGGTGGAACAAAATCGCGATGCGCAAATGCGCTCGCTGCTGGTCAACGAATGTGAGGTATCCCCCAAGCACTTGTTGTCAGTGCTCAACTACAACGGTACGCCCATTACTGCTCGCCAGATTCGCGACAAAATTGCCAGCGTGGCGCGCGGCGACAATGTCACGCCACTGCGCAAAAAATCCGGTAACAAGGAGTAAGCATCGATGACCTACCAACGTCCCAATTTTCGTCATCCTGAGTTGCCGGTCAACGAGCTTGGCTATACGCGCAAAAATTACGAGGGTGCTCTGTCTACGCTGTGTGCCGGTTGCGGTCACGATTCCATCAGTGCCGCTATTGTGCAGGCCTGTTTTGAAATGTCGATTGAGCCTCATAAAGTCGCCAAATTGTCAGGTATCGGCTGCTCATCCAAAACGCCAACGTACTTTCTAGGTAACTCTCACGGTTTCAATTCGGTTCACGGTCGTATGCCTTCGGTGGCCACCGGAGCGAACCTGGCTAACCGTGAAATGATATACGTGGGAGTTTCCGGCGACGGCGACACCGCGTCAATTGGCATGGGTCAGTTTACACACGCTGTGCGCCGCAACCTTAATATGATGTATGTGGTGGAAAATAACGGCTGCTATGGCCTGACCAAAGGTCAGGATTCAGCAACTGCTGATATTGGTTCAACCAGTAAGAAGGGTGAGCCCAACCCCTTTGAACCCATAGACCTGGTAAGTGTTGCCTTGCAGCTCGGTGCGACCTTTGTGGCACGCAGCTTTTCAGGTGACCGCGAGCAGTTGGTGCCACTTATCAAGGCGGCTATCTCTCATCGGGGCTTTGCCTTTATTGACGTTATTTCGCCCTGCGTTACCTTTAATAACAACCCAGGGTCAACCAAGGGCTATGAGCATGTGCGTGACCACTTGGCTGCAACAGGGACAGTGGACTTCGTACCGGTAAAGCGAGAAATTGTTACCAGCTATGAACCGGGTGAATCGCAGGAAGTGACCTTGCACGATGGTTCGGTCGTACACCTGCAAAAAGCCGACCCGGAACTTGATCTCAATAGTCGTCGTTCAGCCTTGCGTTTGATTAAGGACTACAAGGCAAAGGATCAGATCCTCACGGGGCTGCTCTACATGGATGAAGATTCTCGCGACCTGCATGAAATCATTGGGACCAGTAGCAAACCCTTGCGTGATCTGGATGAAAGCGAGCTGTGTCCGGGTCAAAAGGTGCTTGATAATCTGAACCAGAGCCTTCGCTAGTATGGTTGGGAGGTACCAGGCGGTATATGCTGGGCGGGAGACGGAAGATGCCAAGCTCGGGAACTGCTGGCTTAGCCGACACTCGAAGTATCTCGCGGAAACGCCGCGCCTGCTTTTGCGTTTCCCGTCTCCCGCCCAGCGTCTTCCGATATTCCTCGAACCTTTCTCGCCTCCCATAACGCCCCAGTGATGGATCTGATCGACGACTGGCAATACGTGCTGAACTTCTGGTTTGGCGATGCTGAGGATGACGCACAGGTTGCAGAACAACAATCTGCTTTGTGGTGGGGGAAGTCGGAGGAAGCTGACCAGCTAATCTGGGCAAAATTTTCCCACCGCGTTGATCAGGCCAGTGAGGGGAGTCTTGTGCACTGGTTGGATCACCCGGAAGGCCGGTTGGCGGCCATCATTTTGATTGACCAGTTTCGACGTAATATCTACCGTGACAAGGCGGAGGCTTTCTCCGCTGATGAATTGGCTTTACGTTGGTGTCTGGACGGTCTTGAGAGCGGCGAAGACCGCAGTCTCAGGCCAATAGAGCGGTTATTTTTCTACCTGCCACTGGAGCATGCTGAAGAGCTTACTCTACAGCGCCGATCCGTTGCCTTATTTGAGCAGTTGCTCTGTGAAGTTAATGTCGAGTCGCAGTCCCTATTTGAAGGATATCTGGATTTCGCCCGGCGCCATCTGGTTATTATTGAGCGCTTTGGGCGCTTCCCCCACCGTAATGCCATCCTCGGCAGGTCTTCGACGGAAGAAGAGCGCGCTTTTCTGCAAGAACCGAATTCGTCCTTTTAAGCTGCCAGTCGTCCGAGTTGTCGCAGTACCACTGACAAGCTCATATAGTCAGCCTGCTGGCTGGTCTGAATTTCAGTAACAAGATTGCGCAGGTAGTCCGTCTGCACAGTGTGCTGTTTTATCCAGTCATCTATTTGGGCGCTGACTTCTGCTTTGCAGTCAATTTCCACCGCAACTTTTGCGCACAGCTCGCGGTGGCGCTGGTAGAGATCATCTCGCAGGGCATTGCGTGCCAGCGCGTGCCAGCGCGAATCTGCCTTCAATTGATCAATCTGGCGCCGCACCCAGGTAATCTGCAGGTTTTCGGCCAAGCGGTAGTAGATCTGCGCCATCGATTGCGCGCTTTGGCCGGTCTGCTCCTTCAGCCAGGTAATGTCAGGGCAGGCAAACAATGCCTTGAGCACTACCACGCGTCGTACCGTTGCCGCAGGGACGTTATGGTCTAGGTAGAATTGCCGTCTCTGCTCAAGCAGTTTCTGTTCGTCGATGGGTAGATAATGTTCTATCGAGTCGCTGAGCAGGGCAACTTCACCACTGTAGCGATTTATCAGCGATTGAATATCCGTCAGCGGCAGTTTGCTATTGAGCATCCAAAGGGT
>JBFKDP010000327.1:0-4561 GCA_041619575.1 Litorivivens sp. | reverse complement strand
GGCAAGGTCATCACCGTTGACGGGGCACTCAAAATCGAGAAGGCCCTGCCGAATCAGCAGGGCTTTGTTTTGCCAGTATTCGCGCTTGAAACGCGCCTGATCGAGGCCGTGAATGGACATCAAATACGCTTGGCTTGCGCGATAGCATTCCCTATGTAGTTGCGCGGCGTCAGTGCCTGTAATTCCTTTTTGGCGCTGTCTGGTATGTCCAGCGTCTCAACAAAGTTTTTGATGGTATCGCGATTGATCGCTTGACCACGGGTCAATGCTTTCAGCTTTTCATAGGCCTGCTCAACGTTGTAGCGGCGCATAACCGTCTGGATTGGTTCTGCCAGTACTTCCCAGCTGGATTCCAGATCAGCGGCAATGCGCTCATTGTTGATTTGCAGCTTGCTAATACCCTTGAGGCTCGCTTCGTAGGCAATCAGGCTATAAGCGATACCGACGCCCATATTACGTAGCACCGTGGAATCGGTGAGGTCACGCTGCCAGCGCGATACCGGCAGCTTTGCGGCCAAATGGTCGAACAGGGCATTGGCAATTCCGAGGTTACCTTCGGAATTTTCAAAATCGATAGGGTTGACCTTGTGGGGCATGGTGGAGGATCCCACTTCACCCTCAATCGTGCGCTGTTTGAAATATCCCAGGGAAATATAGCCCCAGATGTCACGGTCAAAGTCGATCAAGATGGTGTTGAAGCGGGCGATCGCATCAAACAGCTCGGCGATGTAATCGTGCGGCTCAATCTGAGTGGTATAGCTGTTCCACTCGAGCCCCAGTGATTCGATAAAAGTTTTGGCATTCGCCTCCCAGTCGAGCTCGGGGTAGGCCGATAGATGGGCGTTGTAGTTGCCCACCGCGCCATTGATTTTGCCCAGCAGGGGAACGCTGCTGATGCTGTCGACTTGACGGCGCAAGCGTGCAACGACGTTGGCAATTTCCTTGCCCATTGTCGTTGGGCTTGCCGACTGGCCGTGTGTCCGGGAGAGCATCGGCACTTCAGCCAGCTCATGGGCAAGTGCTACCAGCGCCTCTACAATTTCCTGGCATTTCTCCAGTAGCAGGGCTCGCCCTGCCTTCAGCATCAAGGCATGCGACAGGTTGTTAATATCTTCGGAGGTGCAGGCAAAGTGGACGAACTCACTGCCAGCGGCGAGTTCTGCATTGTCTGCGATGGTTTCCTTGATCAAATATTCAACCGCTTTCACATCGTGGTTGGTTGTGCGCTCAATGTCTTTGACGCGCTGGGCATGGGCTTCGCAGAAACCGTCGACCAGCGTGTCCAGCAGGGCGTTGGCATCGGCGCTGAAGGGCTTCAACTCAGGCACGCCGGGGTGATTGGCCAGCTGCTGTAACCAACGCACCTCGACCGCAACCCGATACTTGATCAGGCCATATTCGCTGAAAATTTCTCGCAAAGGCAGTGTTTTGCTGCCGTAGCGACCGTCAATGGGAGAAATGGCGGAAAGCGCCGTCAAGTCCATGAATCTATACCCTGGCTGGTTAAGTTTTAGTGAAACTGGAAAGGCGGCAATCATACCCTAGAGCGCTTCGCGATATAAGGGATGGAACCCGCCTCAGTGTGGAATCTCGCGTTGTAACAACTCGCGCACAGTGCGCAAAATAGCTTGTTTTTTGAAGATCAGGTGGAGTCGTCGACCGCCCTGTTGCCGCCAGAGAAAGCCAGCGCGAATGGATGCCAGCAGCAGAGCGCGTATGCGGTCTGCATTGTGTTCATTCTGGAGTTGCTGGGCGCTGCCGTTGACCTTGATCCTAAACTTGAAATGGCTGATCGTGTCTTTATATATTGCTGCAATAGAAGGCGACAACTCACTGATATTGCGAGAATTTACCTGCATATTTTTGGCGCAGTGCTCCAGTCTTGAGCGAATGATTGCAGCTACATCGGGTTGCTTGTCGAGCAGCTTTTGCAGGTGTGTTGCGCCGATGATATAGCGAATTAACTCCTGATCGCTTTGGTTGCGATTACCGCTGAGCAGGTCGTTCAGTCGACGCAATCCCAGCTCGAGCTGTACAACACCGCCGTAGGTTTCCTCGGTGGTCTTGGCTGAAAAACTGAACAAGCTTTGCAGGCACGCCTCAAAAGGCTCGGGTTCGACATTGCCGGTGCGAGCAATACTGTCCACCAGTGAAACGGCCTGGCACAAGCCAGCGAGGGCCAACACCTGTTCACGTAATGGATTAGGTTTGCGGCTGGTGTTTGGGGCAGCGTCTTGCTGGGGTTCAGCCGTCACTAGAGGACTCCTCGACATCAAAAGCGTATTCAATCACTGCGCCGCCGAGACAGAGTTCACCATCGTAAAAGACAACAGATTGCCCCGGCGTAATAGCGCGTTGCGCTTCTTCAAATACGACCGTCAGTGTTAAGTCTGCGTTGAGTTCCAGTCGGCAGGCCTGATCTGCTTGCCGATAGCGGGTTTTGGCGTAACATTGCAGTGGCAGAGTGGGTTGCTCGCTGATCCAGTGAACAGGGCCAGTGCGAAGGGCTTGCTTGTAGAGGCTGGGATGATCGCTACCTTGAGTGATCTGGAGTACATTGCGATCCAGATCTTTAGCGGCGACATACCAGGGGGCATCCCCAGCGCCACGCACGCCGCCAATGCCCAAGCCCTGTCGTTGTCCGATGGTGTGGTACATCAATCCACTATGCTGCCCCATCACATTGCCTTCGAGATCTTCGATGACGCCGGGTTGGGCAGGCAGATAGGTCTGTAAAAAGTCCTTAAACCGGCGCTCGCCGATAAAACAGATGCCGGTACTGTCTTTTTTGTTGTGCGTTACGAGGCTGTGACGAGCGGCAATGGCACGCACCTCACTTTTATCCAGCTCTCCGACGGGAAACAGGGTTTTGGCAAACTGCTCGCTGCCAACAGCATGCAAAAAGTAGCTCTGGTCTTTGTTGTTGTCCAGGCCCTTGAGTAATTGTCCTGCGCTATTCGTCCGGGCGTAATGCCCGGTGGCAATATAATCCGCCCCAAGCGTCAGCGCGTAATCGAGAAAGGCCTTGAACTTGATTTCTCGGTTACAGAGGATGTCTGGGTTCGGTGTGCGCCCAGCTTTATACTCTGCTAGAAAATGTTCAAAGACATTGTCCCAGTACTCGGAAGCAAAGTTTGCGCCGTGCAGGGTGATACCTATTCTGGCGCATACCGCCTGCGCGTCGGCGAAGTCTTCTTTCGCTGTACAGTACTCGGTGCCATCGTCTTCATCCCAATTCTTCATAAAGAGGCCTTCGACTTGATAGCCTTCTTCGAGAAGGAGCAGGGCGGCCACAGAAGAGTCTACGCCTCCGGACATGCCGACAATAACTTTGCTTTTGGCCTTGTTCATCTAATCTGCAGAATTCTCAATAAATCAGGTTCAGGGGGTAACGGTGACCGGCAAGGTACTGATCAATGGTTGTTAACACAAGCTTGCTGCGCAACTCTGCCGAGCGCTGCTCCAGTTCTTCGCGACTTAACCACAGTGGCTGAATAATTTCGCTGTCGAGTAATGCCCCCGGTATTTCGTCGACAGGTTCGGCGTAAAAACTGGTGCGGTAGTAGGTAACTCCATTGGGCGCCTCGAACAGGCTGGCACCAATAATGCCTTGAATGGCAACGCGCCAGCCAGTTTCTTCCCGAGTTTCACGTTCCGCTGCCGCCTCTAAACTTTCGTTGGGCTCCAGGTGCCCGGCGGGCTGATTGATGACTGTGCGGCCCTCGGCCTTTTCCTGAACCATGAGAAACAGTCCGTTGCGCTCTACGACGGTTGCAACGGTTACGTGGGCATGCCAGGGACGAGAGTCAGACATTCCTATTCCAGTCAGCAAAGAAGGCGGGCATTATACGCGCTTGCGGCGGCGGGAAGTAGGCCGCTTCGAGCGTCGCGCGTGAGCAGTATTGGTCGGGGTATGCACGGTTTCGCGCTTGTATTCGCCCGGCTTCAGTGAGCCGAGGCGCCAATTGCCGATCGCTGCTCGGATCAGTCGTAGCGTTGGGTAGCCCACATGGGCTGTCATGCGACGGACCTGCCGGTTGCGACCTTCGCTGATGCGAATCTCAATCCAGGAGGTTGGGATTTGCTTGCGTGCTCGAACCGGCGGGTTTCGCTCCCAGAGGCTATCCGGTTGCGCTATCTTGCGGACAGTCGCCGGTTGGGTTGCACCATCATTAAGCACGATGCCTGTCCGCAGCTGCATCAAAGCCGATTCATCAATATCACCGTCCACCTGCACCCAATAGGTTTTTTGCAGTTTGTGTTTTGGGTGGCTAATCTTAGCCTGCAACTGCCCATCATCGGTGAGGATCATCAGTCCTTCGGAGTCGTAATCGAGGCGGCCAGCGGGGTATACACCCGGTATATTCACGTAGTTTGCCAGCGTTTCTCGCTCGTCATCGCTGCGAAACTGGGAGAGAACCCGGTAGGGTTTATTGAGCAGAACGACGGTACTCATAGAATTAGGCAGGAAATAGTCATTATAAATTGTTATGATACGTCGCCTTTTGGTTTACACCAAATCAGGCCTTCACACTGAAAACAGATAATCCATGGAGTTAAG
>JBFKDP010000326.1:0-4601 GCA_041619575.1 Litorivivens sp. | reverse complement strand
GATCGTGTAGTCCTGTGGCGCAGTGGTATTGAGTTGCTGGGATTGCTGGAAGTCACCTTGGGAGTCGTAGTGGGCCTCGCGCCGCGAGTCCTGCTCCCGATAGCTATAAATCAGACCCATTCTGAACTCATCATTGACCAGCCAGTCGACGGTAATTTCCGTGCCGACAAACTCCTCGTCGGTGTTAATGACGGTGGGAACAGCTGCGCCGGAACCTGGCTCCTGCGATTCAATGGATTCCTGCCGGTCGTCAATTTCCATTTTGAAGAAGGCAAGCTGGGTGCGCAGGTGTTTATCAAAGAAGTCCCCTTTAACACCGACTTCAATATTGACCACTTCTTCAGGTTCCAATGGCGCCTTGCCGCTACCCGGGTTCAAGGAGTCAAATCCGCCCGACTTGTAACCGGTGGAATAAGAAAGGTAAGTCATGGCCTCTTCGGTGATCTGATAATTGGCAACCAGTCGCCCGGTCACTTTGCTCCACTCATCTTCCGCATACTCTGGCTCGTTGTTCTCCGTATTGAAAATCAGGTTTTCACCAAGAAGTTGAGCCAGAATAAAATCTGAATGCGGCGCATGCCAGGTGAAAGACTTTTCGTCCTTGCTGTAGCGCAGGCCGGCAATCAGGTTCACACGATCATTAATGGTAAAGTCCGCATCACCATAGACCCCGTAGTTTTTGAAGTCACCGGTGTTAATCATACTTTCAGTGCCAAAGGTGCCCTGATAGGTGGGCCCCAAGAGGTCGTTGATCAATGTTGGCGGCAGGCTGACCGTCGCAGAAGCCAATGACACGGCTGCCGCGGTACTGAAGGTGAGGTCGGTTCGCTGATACGTTTCTTCGGCGCTGTAGTTCAGACCCATCACCAGATCAAGATAGTCACCGGCAAAATTAAACTGCAGCTCGTTATAGAAAATATCGGAATCTTCGAGGTTGTTGGTGTCCACATAAACCTCGTGATCACCGGTGCCATCCTCGTCCTGTAGATTAAAGGTCTCGAATTGACGGTAGCTGGTGATAAATTTTCCTGACCACTGCTCGTTGATATCAAACAGGGCTTTCGCAATCCAGGCATCCATATCGCGTTTTTCGCGCCCGTCAATGACATCAGTGTTCAGCTTGCGCACACGCGGGTCAGGGAAATGGGTACGGTCGTTCAGGACCCCGAGGACCGCTTTGGGACCATTATCAACCTGATCATAATCATAAGAAAGTTGCAGAGTCAGCAGGTCAGTAGCGTCCCAGCGCACCGCGAGCCGAGCAGCCTGATTATCCTGCTCGCGTGGATCATTCGGTGAGGGTCCGAAATTCTCTACCACGCCATCACGCTGATTCGTCAGGGCATTGAGCCTGATGGCAACTCCATCCGCTAGGCTGACATTAGCCATACCTTCATAGCGCTGCAGTCCGTAGTTGCCAACGCGCGCGCTGAGCATCGCTTCGCGCTCCTCGCCCGGCGGATTGGGTACCATATTGACCACGCCCGCCGCCGCATTGCGGCCGAACAGGGTTCCTTGTGGACCTTTAAGCACCTCAATGCGTTGCATATCCGAGAAAGCGACCGTTGTTGCTGCACGCGGCAGATACACTTCATCATAGAAGCTGGCCACAGACGGGTCGCCGCCGGTACTGATATTGGATCCCTCCACGCCACGAACAATCAGTTGCGATTGAGTAATGCCGCCACCATGCACATCCTCGCCAACCCTGAAGCCCGGAATATAATCCTGCATATCTTCCAGTATCAGTGCGCCGGTATTTTCCACGTCGGTCTGTGAAAAGGTATCAACCGTAACCGGCACTGTCTGGGCACTTTGCTCACGCTTCTGGGCGGTGACGAGAACTTCTTCCAGCGACAAATCTTTCGCCAACACAGCCGATGAACTGGTCACGGCAGCGATAGCGGCAATCAGGGCTCTACGAGGTCGTATTGTCATAAGGCTTCTCTTTCGGTGATATACCGGCGCATACCGTCTCGCCGCACTCATGCAAATTCATCAAAGCAGGTTAATCCGTGAAGGGCATCAGAAATAAGCCCCTCTCAACCCGTCACTCTTTCTGGCACTTCGCCACGCGCCCCTGCATGGCAGCAACGGCCTGCTGGGTTTCTGGCGACAGACACAGCATATACTCGGCGACTTTCAAACGCAGCTCTTCAGACAGATGAGCCTGGGCAGGCATCGCCGGATAGTCTGGTCGTTTTTTCACGGGTGCGGCGAGGTAGTCTGCGATGCCTTGTGGGTTGTCATAGTATTGCGCCTGAATAGCCATGGCAGGTGGGCCGATCATACGCAGGTTATAAGCGTGACAACCCGCACAGATGCCTTTATACAAGCGCGCCACACGATCACTGTCAGTTTCGATAGAGCGAGGGGCAGCCTCTCCTTCGAGTAGGTAAGTTGTGGTTTCCTTGGTGGTGTTTATCTCACACTTAGACCACTTGCCAATGCCGAAAGAGGTATAGCGCGACTTGTTCAGTATGCAGTTGTCAGGCTCCTGCGCACTGCCGACATTCGCGAGAATATCGGGCCCGGTAGTTTTGAACTTGGTCAGCATGGCCGCTTTAACCTGAGCGACTGGATCAGCACCATTGTCAAACATCAGATTATCCAGAATCTGAATGTTGTCCGGGTTAGGCTCGGACTCCTTATCACTGGCGACATCTGTAATAAATGCCAGATCGGTAATGACGATACCCGCCGTCTGGTTGCCGGTAATGATGTTGCCTTCAATTTTGACATCGTCAGCCGCCATAACAACGACACCCACACCCACGGGCACATTGGACACAATAGAACCGGGCGCACCGAAATTCGGCGTATTGTTGTTCACAATAAAATTATCACGAATGATGACATCGTAAGCGGTCTTGATCGGCAGGCCCGGTGTGATAAACACCAGAATACCCGCTGTGTTGTTGTGGGCGTAATTGTTTTCTACCAGCGCATGACGCGTATTTTCAATTTCGATACCGGCAACGCTGTCGAACACTTCGTTGTGTTTAACGTCGACGTTATCGCACATACCTACGTAGATAGCGGCGTCTTCAATACCGCTTAAAACGTTGTACTCAATCAAACCGTTTTTGCCGAACTGAGGGAAGATACCGTAGACGCCGGTATCCACCACCCAGTTGTTGCGAATCACATAGTTGTTGCCCGACTGTCCCATAATCGCATTACCCTTGTAATGCATGATTTTGAGCCATTCGATGGTGATCCCATTACCTGAATACAGGATGGCATCATTCAGCTTGTGATCACCTTCCATCACCGGCCACTTGCCTTCCTCAACCACACCGCGCAGGGTGATGTTGTCTTTGTCGACATAGACACTTTCGCGGTAGGTGCCGGGGTAGATCAGCACGACGTCGCCGCTTTGTGCCTTGCTAACGGCGAGCTGAATAGACTCGCCATCGCGCACAGGAATTTCCGCGGCAAACACGGGCAAGGCCAGCAATAGGCAAAGCAAGCCGCCCAGTATGTGGTTATAAACTTTCATTGATAAGTCCCTCATCAGGGTGTGTACAGTGTGGTCGTTGATTGAGATTGCTTGTTCGTCTCTGGCTCATGCGCCAGCGGCAGGCCCGACGGCACGGCGCCTGGCACGGGCGGTAAAAAGCTCTGATCCGTGAGTGTGCCAAGAAAATCCACCAGCCTGTCCAGCTCAATATCCGTCAGTTTCGGCTCCCAGATATGCCAGTGAATACTGAGTGATTCACCCTCCGGTACGGCATGGCCGCGCCCGCCCGTGTAAAAGGCCACGGCTTCGCGCAAGGTCTTGAAACGCCCGGAATGCATATAGGGTGCAGTCAACGCGATATTACGCAAACTGGGCACCTTGAAACCGGCCCGCAGTGACGCCTCACCGCTCGGGATTTCAGCGCCCTTGTCCAATGGCAGCCCCTCGGGCTCAGGAGTACCCAAAACCGCAATTTGCTGGTTGGTGAAGAGCGGCGGGGTATGACACTCCGCACAGCGTGCGACAAAGGAGCGAAATACATTCATCCCGGCAATTTCATCCGCGCTAAGCGCTTCGTGAAAGCCGTGAGCGTATAGATCGTAACGGCTGTTCAAAGACACCAGCGAACTTTCAAAGGCCGCGAGTGCTATATAGACCTCGTCCAACTCAATACTGTCATCGCCAAAAGCCTGTGCAAAAAGCTTGCGATAGGCCTCTATGGCGTTCAGCGATGCCAGCAATGCCGCGTACTTGTACAGGCTTTGCGGGAAGCGGAAACGACGCCATTCGGGCAGCGGCTGCGTCGAGGCGCGTGGGCTGGCCATCTCAGGTGACCTTCTTGCGCGCGTAGTACGAGACCACCTCGCCGATCAGGATGATCGCGAGGATCGCGACGATCACCGAGGTCACGCCCGGGAAGTTGAAGGTGTTCATCTGGCGGAAGAACACCAGACCCAGACCGCCGGCGCCCACCAGACCGAGGATCGCGGAGCGGCGGATATTGATTTCCCACTCGAATACGATCACCCCGAGTATCTGCGGCAGCACCTGGGGCAGGATCGCATAGCGCAGCACCTGGAAGCCGTTGCCGCCCACCGCGCGGATGGCCTCCACCGGCCCCGGGTCGATATCCTCGATG
>JBFKDP010000325.1:0-4629 GCA_041619575.1 Litorivivens sp. | reverse complement strand
GTCTGATGGCATCTCGGCTGTGGATCCCGCCATTCTATTTGTTGGCGGAACCTTGCTGAGCGATAACAACTTCCTGGGAGGGCCGACGCCGCCATTGGTGCAGCAGTTTCGTGATGGGCTGCCGGCGGGGCTTTCATCGCTGACTCCCTCCGGTGGGGTGTATGTCGACAGTGCTCTGGGTACACTGTCGGAATCGGTATTCTTCCAAACCACTTACGACTTTACCAATGAATTGTCTTTGACACTGGGTGGTCGGTATCAGGAGGAAACGCGGACTGTCTTAGATTCGCGATCTTACCAGCAAAATGCCGATGGCAGTAAAGGCCAAGTGATTATTGATGGTCGTAATACTGATTTAGCGAAGGATCCTCTTGTTAGTAAAAATTTCGCGCCCAAAATCTCTTTGGAATACCGTCCAACGGATACCTTCCTGAGCTATGTCTCATATCAAGAGGCGCAAAAGAGCGCTACCTTTAATGTGTTTAACCCCATAGATACGCCAGATAAGGTTGATTCGGAAGATATTGCCGCTTACGAAATTGGATTTAAGTCGGAGTGGTACGACGGCCTGATGCGCTTGAATGGCGCAGTGTTTTACTACGATCAACAAAATCTGGTAGTGCAATATACCTCATTGATGGCAGGGGGTGCGATTGGGCCGGAAAACGCACCGAAATCCAGCATTCGTGGTGCTGAGTTTGATTTGACTGCGGATTTATGGCCTGAAGTTTTTGATGGCCTCTATCTGACCTTGTCGGGTTCCTACATTGACGCTAAGTTTGATGATTTTTCTTCGTGTACTGGCTACGAAGAAGATACGGGTTTGTACAGCGAGAGTATCGATTGTACGGGAAACCAGATTCCACGAGCGCCGAAGCGGACTTGGCGGTTAGGCCTAAACAAAATCATTACCTTTGACGAAAGTCATGTGGAAATCGCCGCGAGCTACTACAGAAATTCCGGCTATTACACACTGTCGACAAATTCAAAAGCCTCTGAGCAGGTCGCATTTGATGTGGTAAATGCCTTCATCAAGTATGAATACGAGCCCTGGAATTTGAGTATTACCGCCTACGCAGATAACGTTCGCGATGAGCTTTACACCCAAAGTATCATCACTACCGATTTTGGTAACTTTGTGTCCTACTCCCAACCTCGTGCCTATGGAGCCAGATTGAGCTGGAAATATTAAGTTTTCGCGTGATTTTTGTAGAGGAATGTGTCGAACGAGATAGCGTCCTTAGTGGGCGCTGTTCTAGAAGTTTAACCGAATGATCTTGGCAGCGTTTAGATAACTTTGAAGCGCCGTCGAAAATGAAAAAGATAAAGTAGGCGACATTATGACAATTGAAACTACGGCAACACAGAATAAAGTTCCCGATCATGTTCCCGCCGATCTGGTGCGCGAGTTTGATTTCAAAAAAAATATGGTTGGCATCGAAGACTCTTATTTAGAGTTCAAAAAGCTGCATAACGGCCCCAGTATATTTTACACCCCCTGCCAGGGGGGGCATTGGGTAGTTACGCGCTATGAAGACCTGGAGTTCATTCTTCGAAATGCGGCCGATTTCTCGAGTGCAAACGCGTTGATCCCTAAGGATGCTCGGCCTATGCATATTCTGCCGCTTGAGTCAGATCCGCCGTTGCATACTGATTACCGGAAGATCTTGCGTCCGTTTTTTACGGCGAAAGCCGTTAAAAAGCTTTCTGAGGAAGTATTGGCATGTACCGTTGAGCTGGTTGAAGAACTCCAACCGAAAGGGCAGTGTGAGTTCATGACTGAATTTGCGCAGAAATTGCCGATCGGTATCTTCATGCGTTTAGTAAATCTGCCGGATTCAGATGTGCCTCGCTTGCTGGAATACGCGGCTGGTTTCTTCCATGGTGAGACTCCAGAGGAGCAGATGGCCGGTACCGAGAAAATGATCGGCTACGTCATGGAAAAGCTTCAGGAGCGTCAGACGAATCTCGGTGACGATCTACTCAGTGCGGTGCTCACAGGCACGGTTGAAGACGGTCGTCCACTTACACAAATGGAAATTATCGGCATGGCCACGGTGCTGTTGCTAGGTGGGCTGGATACTGTGGCGGCAACGCTGGGATGGATTGCTAAGTTCTTAGCAGAGAACCCGGAGCATCGCCGTCAAATCGTTGAAAACCCGGAGTTAGCGCCCTGCGCTCTCGAGGAAATGCTGCGCCGCTTTCACATTGGCAGCCAGGCTCGGGAAGTGAAGCACGACTTAGTATACAAGGGTATCACAATGAAGAAAGGGGACATGGTCTTGCTACCTCTGATTCTGGCGGGTATTGATGAGCAGCATTTTCACGATCCTTTCACGGTAGATTTCGAGCGAAGCAATACCCGCCACCTAGCCTTTGGCAGTGGCCCCCATGCTTGCATCGGTAGCATGTTGGCCCGTGTCGAATTACGCACTTTCTTAACCGAATGGCTGAAGCTAATTCCTGAGTTCTCCGTGAAGCCCGGTGCTGAGTTTGAGTATAAATGCGGTATTACCCACGTATTAAGCGAATTGCCTTTGCTGTGGGATGTGGCATAAGAAACTATCCGTAGGTCGAATAGGATAACGAAAAATGACAATTATGGAGACACATCCGCCTGGCTCTGGCCTGATCCAATACCAAACCGTGGATAAGTGCCGCCAAGAATACGATGTGATAGTGGTCGGCGGCGGCCATCACGGCCTTACCAGTGCGGCCTTCCTTGCGAAGTCCGGAAAAAGTGTGCTGGTGCTGGAAGCTAGGGATACCGTTGGCGGAATGTGCTGGACACGGGAAATGGACAATGCGCCAGGCTTCCGGGTTAGTCCCTGTGCCCTGGAGTTGCTGCTGTTGGGTGCTTCACCCTCCATTGTGGATCAGCTTGAGCTGCACAAGTATGGCCTGAAATTTGTTTACCCTCAAATTCTCACGACCGGCCTGTTCCCCGGCGGGGCATACATCACCTTTTACAAGGATCGGGCTAAAACTGAGGCAAACCTAAAGCACTTCTCCAAGCGGGATGCTCTGCGCTACGGGGAATTGGTGGATTGCATCACCTGGGCGTTGAAGGCCGCTATGCCCTATCTTATGGGGCCGGCCACCCGGCCAAGGCCGGGCGCGGTTTGGGAGATATTGAAGATCCTACTCAAAGGCCGTAAAGGCGTTGCGAATGGCGCTCGTATTCTGATGTCGTCTATGGAAGCAGTCTTGGATGAATACTTTGAGTCAGAGGAAGTTAAGATTGCTCTAGGAAATTATTCCTTGGCCAATTTTGGCTTGATGTCTGATCCGGGCAGTGCAGCGTACCTAACCATACTGACTGGTGCTCATGAGTTTGGGGTACGGCGTCCCTTGGGAGGCAGTGGCCAGTTCCCCCGCTCCCTGGCGGCCTGTATCGTGGCACATGGCGGAGATATAAAAGTCAATGCGATGGTGGACAAAATCAAAGTCCAAAACGGTCGCGCAGTCGGTGTCGCTCTGCAAAGTGGGGAGGAAATTTCCGCCAAGCAGGTTATCGCCGCAACTGACCCAGTAATTTTGGGAACAAAATTGCTTAATAGAAGTGATTTGCCAGATTCTACCCATAGTCAGTTGCAAGCTCTAAAAACTACCATCCCGCCGATTAATGTATTCAAGGCTGATGTGGTATTACGGGAACTACCCAAATTCAGTGGCTTCGGCCACGATGATATAGACATCGAACTGCTTGGTGCGTTGTCTATGTGTCAGTCCTTTGATTCTTTCAATCGTTCTACCCGAATGTGTGCAATGGGGGATTACGAACCAGGCAATATTCCCATGACCAACTATATCCCTTCGATTGTTGACCGTACCCTGGTGCCGCCGGGCAGCAGAGGCGAGACGCTCTACCTGTATGCTTCCAACACGCCGCAGGAGTTGAGTGATGGTCGTACTTGGGAACAGGAAGCAGACAATTTCTTTAAAACCTGCATGGAAATGTTTGATATCTATGCGCCGGGAACCAGCGATTTGGTGGAAGACGTCTTTTTGACTCCTCCCACGGAATTCGCGAAGCGTTACAACAATTACAATGGAAACTACTCTCATGTTGGTATGGCGTCGCCGACCCAATTGGGGCCATGGCGGCCGATTCCGGATTTTGGCAGCAATAAAACCCCCGTGGATGCTCTATGGCATGCGGGTACAGGGTCACATCCCATTCCTTATCTAAACGGGTGGGCCGGGCGCACGGTGGCCAGTGAGGTTTTACGGGCGATGAAAAAGGGGCGTTGAGCCAACGTCTCTCTATAATAATTGACGAGGATATGTATGAAAGCAGTGGCTTATGATGTTAAAACCAATTTCCTCATCTGGAGAGTTTGCGTTTGGGGGGGGCCGATCTTTCTGGTGGCGATGCTTGGTTGTTGGGCGGGCTTAGGAAAATTTTTCCCACCACCGCCGTCATACTGGTCGGCGGATGATCTGGTGGCTTTCTATTCCGGCAACAACCTACAGATTAGAGCCGGTATGGTGGGTGTCATGTTTTTCGGTGCTTTCTATCTGCTCTGGAGTTCGGTGTTATCTCGGATCATCCAGCGTATTGAAGGGCCGGAGGGGGTGTTGGCTAATATTGAGCTAATGGGGGGGGTTACCACTACCATGGTAGTG
>JBFKDP010000324.1:0-4646 GCA_041619575.1 Litorivivens sp. | reverse complement strand
TTCCGCGAAACCCCAGTTAATCTGCATAGCACTGGCGGCCATTTTGCGGCGATCTTCATAGATCTTGGAGACCTGGCGCTGTAGCGGGAAACCTTCGGGAACCGTGTTGATGGCCATCGCCAATTCGCGCAAGCGCTTGCTGTCGAAGGAAGTGTCTCCCGGCGCATCCCAGTCGTGGCCAATGTAGGGCGTCCAATTGACAAAAACACCGCTGTTGGGCTCTAGCACCAGACTTTTAACAACGTGTTTGCCTTCATCCAGCGCGGCTCGATATTCAGTTTCAATCTGGTCCGCTTCTTCTTTGCTCAACACGCCCTGTTCGATCAGAGAAGTTGCATAGAGGTCGCGCGTAGACTTCTGCTTTTTTATCTGCTCATACATCAGCGGTTGCGTACCCGAAGGCTCATCCGCTTCGTTGTGGCCGCGCTTACGGTAGCAGATAAGATCAATAACCACGTCCTTGTTGAATTCCTGACGGAAATCTACGGCTAGCTGACTCACGAACAGCACGGCCTCAGGATCATCGCCATTGACGTGGAAAATCGGCGCTTGAACCATCTTCGCTACGTCCGTGCAGTATTCCGTAGAACGGGCGTCGGCCTGGTAGCTGGTCGTGAAGCCTACCTGATTATTGATAACGATATGGACTGTACCACCCGTGCGATAGGCGCGGGTCTGTGACATCTGAAAGGTTTCCATCACCACACCCTGACCGGCAAATGCCGCATCACCGTGCATGACGATTGGCATAACCTTTTCACCCTCATAGTCATCGCGGCGATCCTGACGGGCGCGAACAGAGCCCTCAACCACAGGCGATACAATTTCCAGGTGAGACGGGTTAAAGGCCAGAGCCAGGTGAACCTCACCGCCCTGAGTCATTACGTTGGAGGAGAAACCCTGGTGATACTTAACGTCAGCAGAGCCCTGATAGTTGGCCTTGCCTTCAAATTCGTCAAACAGGTCTGCCGGGTTTTTACCCAGTATATTAACCAGTACGTTCAGCCGCCCCCGGTGGGCCATACCGATAACAATCTCTTTCGCCCCGTAGGCACCGCCACGCTGGATCATGGTGTCCATCATGGGGATCAGGCTTTCTCCGCCCTCCAGACCAAAGCGCTTGGTGCCCGGGTATTTTGAGCCGAGAGACTTTTCTAGGCCTTCTGCTGCCGTCAGCCGCTCCAGCAGGTGCCGCTTGACATCATCGCCGTAGGCAGGCCTTGAGCGCACACTTTCCATTCGCTGCTGAATCCACTGGCGCTCTTCCGTATTCACAATATGCATGAATTCGGCGCCGACGGTACCGCAGTAAGTGTTTTCCAGCGCGTCGCGAATTTCGCCCAGCGTCGCCTGATCCTTACCGATGTAGAGACTACCGGTCTGAAAGGTCGTATCGAGATCTGCATCGCTGAGCTGATGGTAGTGCAGATCCAGATCGGCAACGGGAGCCCGCTTCCAGAGTTTTAAGGGATCGAGATCAGCTTTCTGATGGCCGCGTTGGCGGTAGGCGCTGACCAGTTGGATAACGCGCACCTGCTTGCGCTCATGATCCGAAACCGGACTGGCAGCAGTGGCCGCTGAGGGCCGAACGCGAACTTTGGCGAGGTTGGCGAAATGCTCCCGAACCGGTGAATGCGGGATATCCCGAACAACCTGATCCGAGGTACGAGGGAGCTTTTCAAAGTAACTGCGCCACGCTTCGGGCACGGCGTTTGGATCTGTCAGGAATGTCTCATACAGTTCTTCAACGTAAGACGCATTCCCACCCGAAATATGGGAGCTGCTCCACAGCAACTCCATCGAGCCTTTTTGCATGGTTTCTCACCTGCTTCAATGCGGCATCTGCCTGGGACTGCTTCGCGCAAAACCTCGCCGCTCTCCCCCGATACACGACTTATTGGCCATTGCGAGAACCGCCTGTCTTTAACAGATAACCGCTGGGGTTATTCGGTTCCTCTTTTTAGTGCAGACGTCCTGCGCCAACCCCAATTACACTGCGGGGCGAGCGTTCTGGCTCCACCGTAACCACGATGACAGAATGAGCCAGAATTTCAAGCTTTACAATCTCTTACCTCGACTTCTTGAGGAAGTTCTCAGGTGGCGTGGGTCAACAGCATGTTGCGGATGTGCCCGATCGCCCGGGTTGGGTTAAGTCCCTTGGGACAAACATTGACACAGTTTTGAATGCCGTGGCAACGAAACACGCTAAACGGGTCGTCCAAATCCGACAGGCGCTGCTCAGTGGCAGTATCGCGGCTGTCCGCCAAAAAGCGGTATGCCTGCAACAGGCCTGCAGGGCCGATAAAACGATCCGGGTTCCACCAGAATGAGGGGCACGACGTTGAACAGCAGGCACAGAGAATACACTCATAGAGCCCGTCCAGCTTGGCGCGATCCTCTGGCGACTGCAGACGCTCGATGGCCGGAGCCGGCGTATCGTTCTGCAGGAAGGGTTTCACTTTCTCGTACTGCTTATAGAACAGGCTCATGTCCACAACCAGGTCACGGACAACAGGCAAGCCGGGCAGCGGACGAAGAACCAGCTTGTTGCCGCCTTTGAGTGCCTCAGACAAGGGCATAATACAGGCCAAGCCATTCTTGCCATTGATGTTCATGCCGTCAGAGCCACAAACACCCTCACGACACGAGCGGCGATAGGCAACACTGGGATCTCTGGATTTGAGCAGCTCCAATACGTCCAGAACCATCAGATCTTTACCACCGGTATCGACCTCGACGTCCTGCATGTAAGGTTCCTGATCAGTCTCAGGGTTGTAACGGTACAGACTTACTTGCAACATTCTTTGATCTCCCCGACTTAATAGGTACGTGCTTTCGGCTCAAACGCTTCGCGGGTCTTCGGCGCAAAGTTTACTGCGCGCTTGCCCACACGTTTTTCACCGGGGAAGTACATGGAGTGACACAACCAGTTTTCATCATCACGTTCGGTGTAATCCTCACGCGCGTGAGCGCCGCGACTTTCCTTGCGGGCTTCCGCAGCTACTGCCGTAGCCTCTGCCACTTCAAACAGGTTGTGCAGTTCCAGAGCCTCGATACGAGCGGTATTGAAGGTTTTGCTCTTGTCTTCGAGGTGAGCATTGTTGATGCGCTCGCGCAAGTCAGCCAGCTTGGCAATACCTTCCTGCATGAACTTCTCATTGCGGAATACACCAAAATGGTTCTGCATTGTGTTTTGCAGCTCTTTGCGCAGAGCGGAAACACTCTCACCGCCGCTCGTATTGTCCAGAGCATGAATTCGCGAGGCCGCCGCTTCAATGTCGGACTCAGTGGCGTCACGCATTTCCACACCCTCGCGCAGAGTTTTCTCGATGTGCAGGCCAGACGCACGGCCAAAGACCACCAGATCCAGCAGCGAGTTGCCGCCCAAGCGATTGGCGCCGTGAACGGAAACACAAGCCACTTCACCGCAAGCATAGAGCCCGGGAATGACCTGCTCGTCACCATTGCTGTCAAGGGTCAAAGCCTGACCGTGAATATTGGTTGGAATGCCGCCCATCATGTAGTGACAGGTTGGCACCACCGGAATGGGCTCTTTCACTGGGTCTGCGTGAGCAAAGGTTCGACTCAGCTCGCAGATACCAGGCAGGCGGCTTTCGAGAACTTCCTCGCCCAAGTGGTCCAGCTTCAGGTAGACATGATCGCCTTCGGGGCCACAACCACGACCATCAAGTATCTCAAGCACCATCGAACGCGCAACCACGTCACGTCCAGCAAGGTCTTTCGCGTTAGGCGCGTAGCGTTCCATAAAACGCTCACCGTCTTTATTGACGAGGTAACCGCCTTCACCGCGACAGCCTTCTGTAACCAGCACACCTGCGCCAGCAATGCCGGTCGGGTGGAACTGCCACATTTCAATATCCTGCACCGGGAAACCCGCGCGCAGCGCCATACCAATACCGTCACCGGTGTTGATATGGGCATTGGTGGTAGAGGCATAGATACGCCCGGCGCCGCCAGTGGCAAAAACGGTGGCCTTCGATTTAACGTAGACCACTTCACCGGTCTCGATACAAATCGCCAGTACGCCCACAACTGCACCGTCCTGATTCTTGACGATATCGGTGGCATACCACTCGTTAAAGAAGACCGTATTGTTCTTCAGGTTACCCTGATAGAGGGTATGCAACAGCGCGTGACCGGTTCGGTCAGCCGCCGCACAAGTGCGAGCAGCCTGGCCACCCTCACCAAAATTCTTTGATTGACCACCAAAGGGACGTTGATAGATACGCCCCTCTTCCGTACGAGAAAACGGCAACCCCATATGGTCAAGTTCGAACACAGCTTCCGGGCCAACAGAACACATGTATTCAATGGCATCCTGGTCACCGATATAGTCGGAGCCTTTCACCGTGTCATACATATGCCACTGCCACTGATCTTGAGGATCGGCGCTTGCGATCGCACACGTGATACCGCCCTGAGCGGATACAGTGTGGGAACGCGTAGGAAATACTTTGGAAATTACCGCCGTCTTGTAGCCCGACTGCGCCAATTGCAGGGCCGCGCGCATGCCAGCACCGCCGCCACCGACGATTACACCGTCGAAAGAAATTGTTCGGATATTAGTCATTGATCAGCTCCACAGAATCCGCAAACCCCAGACGAGGTAAGTAAACAGCACAACA
>JBFKDP010000323.1:0-4679 GCA_041619575.1 Litorivivens sp. | reverse complement strand
CCCTTTTTTGTGTGTGGATGAACAGATTGTAAAGCGGTGGGCATGACCTCGGGCAACGGCAGTGATAGTGTACGTTCCCAATACAGGAATCGAGGTTGTTTGCATGAAACGCGTGCTTGTTGCTCTGCTGCTTATCGTTGTTGCCGCGTTGGCGGTATTTATACTGGGCAACAAACCAGAACCTCTGGATGCCGCGACGCAAAGCGCCAAACGCCTGCAGCCCGGCCCCCACGATGTTGACTACTTTGACGTTAGCCTGACTGATACTACCCGCCCCAGCCAGGCTCACGACGATTTTGAAGGCAGCGACTCTCGCGTGCTGAAAACTCGTATCTGGTATCCGGGAACCCTACTGCAGGAGGGGCGCCCCGCTGCTGCGCCCTTGCCTTTGCTGGTTTATAGCCATGGCTTTATGTCTACCCGCACAGGTGGTGCCTACCTCGCCAAACACATGGCGAGCCTCGGCTACATCGTGGCCGCGATGGATTTTCCGCTGACCAATTACGGTGCCCCGGGCAAGCCCTTCGTTACCGATGTTGTGAATCAGCCGGAGGATGTTTCGTTTTTGCTGGACCAACTTCAAAGCTGGCACCGGGAAGCCGGTAGTCTGTTTGAAGGCGCGATTGATGACAGCCGTATCGGCGTCATGGGACTCTCGCTGGGCGGGATGACCTCCACACTGGCAGCCTTTCATCCGCGACTGGGTGACCCACGCATTGACGCGGCAGTGTCCATTGCTGGGCCGGGTTTTATGTTTGGCCCAGCTTTCTTCAACCACCGTGATTTACCCTACATGATGATTGCTTCAGAAATTGATGCACTGGTCGATTACACCAGTAATGCGTTGCCGGCGAAGGATGTGGCGGGTGCTATCCTGGTCACTATTGAGGGGGCGACCCACACCGGTTTTGCCGATATGGCTAAATTACTGCGCTGGATGGACAACCCGGACAAGCTGGGTTGTGATCAGGTAAAAAGTAATATTGACGACAGCAATGAAGACAGCTGGTACCACCTGATTGGCAGTGCGGAGGAGGGCATTGTTGCCGCCGCTGCACCACCGCTGTGTGAAATGGATCCTCTGCCGCCAGGGATGAACCCCATTCGGCAGCATTGGTTGAACCAGCTGGCAGTGTCCAGTTTTTTTGAAGGGCATTTTGCGTCTGATCCAGCTGTCCGGCGCAATAGTCTCAACTTTTTGACCGAGACCCTGCCTGCCGAGATTGCCGAGGTTCGGGTAGACGTGAATAATGGTTTGCCGGCTGCGCGGTAGATGAATCGGCTCGATTGTCCGCAGCCGGCAAGATAAATATCACACTGACAAACATAACAAGGAAACAAACATGACCACTGCATTATGGTGTTTACTGATTACTGCTCTGATTCCCACCGTTTTATCCGGTACTGGCGGCTACCTGCGTCATAAAGAGCTGGGCAAAGCCGATAATAAGAATCCACGTGCCCAGTATGCGCTTTCCACTGGGGCGGCTGCTCGGGCCTACGCTGCTCAGCAGAACGCCTGGGAAGCCTTGATTCTGTTTACTGCGGCATTGCTGGCAGCGTCCATCTCGGGCGTGCCCCAGGAAAAGCTCGCCGTCGTATCGATGGTGTTCGTGGCTGCGCGCATACTGCACAGTGTCTTTTACTTGGCCGACCGTGACGCATTGCGTTCCCTGTCCTATTTTGTGGCACTGGGTAGCGTCATCTGTATTTTCATCATGGGCGCCTAAGGCGCGGGGGTAGAGAAGGCAGTTGAGTGTGTACAGTATAAAAAGAGTCATCTGCCGTTTCGGTGCCCTCAGTCTGTTCCTGCTGCCGGCTTCCGCGAATGCGCAGGAAGGCGGGCAGGGCGCGTTTTCAGCTCAGCAGATTAGCGCTGAAAATATTGCCGAATTACCCCGCGAAGGCATGGACGCTATTGCCGGCAAGGGTGATTGGTGGCTGAGCAACGGGCGCTTGTGCGCAGCCATCAGTGATATTGATCACGATGCCGGCATTGTGGTTGGCGGAGGCAGCCTGATAGATCTGGGTTTTTGTGATCGCAGTGACGACCAATGGTCCTATGCCAATGTGCTCACCGGGCTGGCCAAAGAAAAGGCCATCCCCGCCAAGGTTATCAGTGCGCACAACAGTGAAGGGCGCGCTGAAATACGGGTGGTGGGTGAAGATCAGGGTTTGCGGCAGACTCTGCGCTACGTGCTGAGTGACGAGCATCCCGATGAATTGGAGCTTTGGGTCGAAGTAGAACGTATTGGTCGGGGGCGACGAGTGCAACTTAGCGGTATGCTAACGCTATACCCCAACCGCGCGATGACGCCCTATACCCTTTCCTCCTACCTGCCGCAATACAGCCTCGGTTTTGATCATCCGGTCATCGACCGCAATAATGTTTTCTCGCTGGTAGGCGGCATGATGCCTGCCGACTGGAATATTTTGCTCGGCAGTCATATGGCGCAGCCGAGTATCAGTTATGGCGTGCAGCTTGAGTCCGCGACCCTGACCGATCGCGAGGGACGCGACCATGCTTTGCCACAGTTCCTCGTCACCTTGCCCGAATATAGTCTGCACGGCTGGATGACCCGGCCCCTTTGGTTTGGCAGTGACAAGCCGGGGCTTTGGCAAATGGCGCAAAGTCAGCTGATGGATCTGAAAACCGGCGAGCGTATGCGTGCGCGCTTTCGTATCGTGCCGGGCCAGCGGCCCGATGTCGCGTCAATCAGCGACCGTATATATAGGGGCGTTAGCCTGCACGGCAGCGTGAACGTTGCGCCGGTGGTGGTAGAGGTACGCGGTGCCGACGGGCAGGCACTGAGCCAGCGTCGTGTTAACGAGCCCGGGCCCTTTGAACTGGTTTTACCTGAAAGCATTCAGGATATTGAGGTGGTAGCCCGCAGCCCTTGGGGTGAAACGCTGGTCAGCGACCATCGGGTCAATGACCGCAAACCGCTTGAACTTGGTGCGCTGGTCTTTAAAGAGCGTAGCGGCGTAAGTCTGCCCAGAGGGCAGGCCATGAAACTGATTTTTTACGGCATCAATGGCACTGCAACACCGCAATTGCGCGATGATCTGTTGAATTTTCGTCTTGACGGAGAATTGGTCGAACATTCGCTGATCAGCAATAACGTTTCTCTGGCTGGCGTAGCGTCGGACCCCGAGACGCTCTATCTTGCGCCGGGGGAGTATCGGGTGTTGGCGACACGGGGCCTTGAATACGGTGTTACGAGCACAGAGCTGAGCCTGCGTCCGGGGGTCATGCAGCCCTTGACGATTTCGGCGCCGGAGCGTGAGCTTGATACCGATTGGCTCTCGGCTGACATGCATGTGCACGCCGCCGCAAGCTTTGATTCAACCTTGCCGCTGAGCGAGCAGATTCGGGCTTTCGTCGCTCAGGGCGCTGACATACTGGTGCTGGCGGAGCATAATCGCATTGTGGATGGACGGGGCGTGGCTCAGCAGATGGGGCTTGCCGATACTGTGACGGTGGTGACCGGGTCGGAGTTGACCGGCATGTCGCGATCGGCGGCAGCGCCCACCAGCAATGGCCACAGTAATATTTTTCCGGTGACCTATCGCGACACACTGTACGCAGGTGGTGTCCCCCGGGTTGAAGGCGTTCGTCTGCGCTCGCTGATTGCACAGACACGGTATCGCTACCCCCATGCGGTGTTTCAGTTAAATCACCCGCGCTCGCAAGATCCACTCGATGCCGATTCGGCCTTTTTTGATCATTTGTCGTTGGCGACGCCCTATGAGCCCGCTCTTCCGCTGACGCATTCCCGCAACAGCAGTCTGCTGGAAGCTGATGGGGCGACGGGCTTTCGTGATATCGATTTCGATCTGATGGAAGTGCTCAATGGCGCCGATATGAAGACTTATGCAGCAAGTCGTCGCGACTGGTTTTCCCTGCTCAGGCAAGGCCTAAGAATTAAGGCGAGCGGCAACAGTGATTCACACAAATTGGCTACCCCGGTAGCGGTGCCGCGCAACTACCTTGCTTTACCGCGAGCAGGCAATGGGTTCTCCGACGCAGAATTTGCCCGCGTTATTCGCGAGGGGAGAATGTACTTTACCAATGGGCCACTGATGGATGTGGCTGTCGGTGATGCCGGGCTGGGTGATACGGTTTCCGGCGCCAGCCATACCTTAAGCGTAATGCCGCGAGCGGCATCGTGGGTAGGTCTGGATACGCTGCGTATCTTTGTGAATGGTGAACTCTGGCGCGAGCAGAAAGTATCGCCCGATACACTGTATTCAGAAAACATTCATCTTGCGCGTGATAGTGTAATAAACGTGGAGTTGACTGGGCCGGTAACGGCGCAATACCGGCAAGTGTTGCCGGGCTTTAGTCCAGTGGCTCTCAGCAACCCGATCTATGTAGACGCCGATGGTGATGGCCAGTGGTTGCCGCCGGGAGTACCCTAGTTGGCGTCAAAAAGGCTGAAGTGCTTAATCTCCCCCCGCATTTGGGTGATATTGCACAGAAACCTTGTATAGCTCAGCATACACTGGCATCAAATTTGTTCGATCATATAAAGGGAATGTTCACTATGAAAACGCAATGGTCTGTTCGTTTGGCGAGTGTCGCACTCGCGCTGGTGGTTGCCGGTTGTACTATTGATCCGTACACGGGCGAAAAGAAAACCAGTAACACTGCCAAGGGCGCTGGCCTAGGTGCCTTG
>JBFKDP010000322.1:0-4680 GCA_041619575.1 Litorivivens sp. | reverse complement strand
GATCAGCCCGGCCTGGTTGAAAAACTCTCAGCCACGGTAGCCGATCATGGCGGCAACTGGCTCGAAAGCCGTATGAGTCAATTGGCGGGCCAATTTGCCGGCATTGTGCGCGTTGCGGTTGCCAGCGACGCGCAGGATACACTGATTGAGGCACTGCACAAATTGGAATCTGCAGGTCTGACCATTGTTTGTCAGAGTGGCAACGCCGAGGCTCTCGCCAGCACAAGCAGCGTGTTTCTACATATCATCGGTAATGATAGACCCGGCATTGTGCGAGAAGTTTCCCGCGCCCTCGCCCAACAGCAAATCAACGTCATCGATATGCACACCGAGCTGACCTCGGCGCCAATGACCGCTGATCCACTCTTTGAAGCAAGCGCCGAAGTGCAGCCGCCGGATGCTTTTGATCGCGATGCGCTCGAAGATGCGCTGGATGCTATCGCGGAGCAGTTGGGCGTTGAGATTGATCTGAAACTGGCTGACGAATGAAGGCTGTCAGGAGCGCAGCTTTTGCAGCAGCCAGCTGAAAACGAAGGCCAACCCCACAATCAGCATCACGCCGACCAGGCAGATTAGCAGGAAGCCTGCGACTTCCTTGACTGGCACATCAAATATGGTGACGGTCGACCACAGCAGCAGCAAAGTGGCGACCACCGCCAGCACAGGAGTTCGGTAGCGGCGCCATTGCCGCACTAGTTCACTAAAGCTCAAAATGAGGATTCATGCGTCCACTCGCAACGCATGGACATATTGGAACTGTTTGGCAGGTGATAATCTGAGTCGGTTTCCCAGACGAAGGTATGTACGCCGTTATACAGGGTTTCCAGATGTACCGTCGCAGACACCCAGTACATACCTTTGAGAATGGCTTCAAACTGTTGTATCCAGGTCTTCCATTCGTGCTCGATAGCTTTATACGAGCTGCCAAAATGAATCACGTCAGTACGAACATGATCGTGATCCAGCGCAGAAGGCGCTGGCGCGAACATCTCTCTGGATAACAGCGGCCAACTGTCAGCAGTGGGCAGCGACTCCATCACCGTACGATTGATTTCGCGCCGTTGATTCGCCTCTTCGCCGCGCGCCAAAACCATATCCCGAATACAACCGTAGACAATTGACTCAGCCATAAGAACCTTGATCTGCCTGTAAAATCTCCAGCCTATGGTAACGGCGCAAAACGTCTGCGCCAAGCAATTCGCGAGGAGAAAGGGAAATATTGCCGCTCGCCAAAATCAGGCTTGAAGATTGCTGCCGCGCAAGAATGCCCAGGCAATGACAAAGGCCAACAGCGAAGCAGCAACCGCCATCAGAAAAGTCAGACCCGCACCCGACTCCCACAGGCTGCCACTCAGGATAGCGCCCAAGGCGCCGCCACCGCCAAAACTCAAGCCACTGTATAGTGCCATGCCCTGCCCCTGGTATCCCTTGAAATAGCGCCGCACTAGTTCTACTGCAACCGCATGAAAACTGCCAAAGGTCGCGGCATGCAGGAGCTGCGCAAAAAACAATACGGCAGTCTGGTCCGCGTAATAACCGATCAAGTACCAGCGCAAGGCTGACAGTAGAAGACTCGCCAGCATAATAATGCGCAGGCTATACCGCGCGAGCACCCGGTGCATAACAAGAAACAGAAACACTTCAGCCAGCACACCCAGCGACCAGAGCAGACCCGTAACGGACTTACTGTAGCCAAGGGCTTCAAGGTGAATACTGAAAAAGGTGTAGTACGGACCGTGCGCAATCTGCAGCAGTACGCAAATCACGAAAAAAGCAATCACCGGGGGCTTACGAAGAATTCCCCACAGGCTGCTTTCCCGAGTTTCACCAGCACCGCCCGCGGGCTTTTCCGCAACGCTCAGGCTGCTTAGCCAAATCCCAGCCAGCAGTACGGTAAAAAGAAAGGGCAACACGGTGATGGGCCAGTGATCCAGCAGCCAGCCAATGCCGCCCACGGTCGCAATAAAACCCACCGATCCCCAGACCCGAATCAGGCTGTACCGATGGTACTGCCCTTCCAGATGTGAAAGCGTTACGACTTCAAACTGGGCCAGCACGGCGTTCCAGAAAAAGCTGTAACCGACCACGATCATCATCAGCCACCAGAAATCAGTGCGCACAAAGATGCCGAGAAATATCAGGAGGGCAAGGAAGGAGCCCACGCGAATAATGGTAGCCCGGCGACCGCTGCGATCAGCCAGCCAGCCCCACAAACTGGGTGCGACGACCTTGGTCGCCATAACCGCCGACGATAAATAGCCAATGGCGACAGCACCATAGCCCAGCTCCTGCAGATACAAACCCCAGTAGGGAATCCATGCACCTAACAGCCCAAAGTAGGCGAAGTAGAATGCGGAGAGTCGCCAGTAGGGAAGCTGCGACATGCCTCAGTCAGACTTGGGATTGGTGTGTGCGGCAGGAATGACTGGCGTTGAACAGTTGACATTGGCGTTTTGCGCTCGGTGTCGCAACAGGTGATCCATCAGCACAATCGCCACCATCGCTTCAGCGATGGGCACTGCGCGAATACCCACACAGGGATCGTGCCGTCCGGTCGTCACAACTTCAACCGGGTTGCCATCCACATCGATGGTCTGGCCCGGCACCAGAATGCTGGAGGTGGGTTTCAGTGCGATTGATGCAACGATATCCTGACCGGAGCTGATTCCACCGAGTACACCGCCGGCATTGTTGCCGGTAAAGCCTTGAGGGGTGAGTTCATCGCGATGCTCGCTGCCCCGAGCGGTTACCGCATCAAAGCCCGCACCGATTTCAACGCCTTTGACCGCATTGATACCCATCAGCGCGTAGGCAAGCTCCGCATCCAAACGATCAAAAACCGGCTCACCAAGCCCCGGTGGCACCCCAGTTGCCACAATATTCAGGCGCGCACCAATGGAATCGCCATCCTTGCGCAACTGCTGCATAAAGCTTTCCATGGTGGCAATCTTGCCGGGATCGGGACAGAAGAAAGGGTTCGTTTCCACGACGTCCCAATCAACTGTGTCAATGGCGATGGGCCCAAGCTGAGAAAGGTAGCCGCGCACTTCAATGCCGCAGCTCTCGCGCAAATACTTTTTGGCAATAGCACCGGCAGCGACTCGCATCGCTGTCTCGCGGGCGGAAGATCGCCCACCACCGCGGTAATCCCTCTGCCCATACTTTTGCGTATAGCTGTAGTCTGCATGCATCGGCCGGAAGCGATCTTTAATTTTACTGTAGTCTTTGGAGCGCTGATCGGTGTTTTCAATCATCAAACCAATGGCCGTACCCGTGGTCTGTCCCTCAAACACGCCCGAGAGAATGCGAACTTCATCGGCTTCCCGGCGCTGGGTCGTATAGCGCGAAGTGCCCGGCTTGCGGCGATCAAGGTCGAGCTGAAGATCCGCTTCGGAAATTTCCAGCCCGGGAGGACAGCCATCGATCACAGCACCGAGGGCTGGGCCATGACTTTCACCAAAGGTGGTGACGGTGAAAAGTGTTCCAATGCTGTTACCGGACATTCAATGCTCGCATAAAAAGGTAAAACGTCGATTATACGTGATTCGTCGTGGCCCGTCAGAACCTCGCCTGCAAAAGCGATTGACTGGCGAGCAAATCATCCCGGGAAATTACGAATACGCCGTGGCCTCCGCGCTCAAACTCCACCCAAGTGATTGGCAGTTGTGGAAAAGCCTCATCCAGAGCCGCCCCGCTGTTACCCACTTCCACCACCAGCAGGCCCTCTTCGGACAAATGCTCGGGAGCCTCTAGCAGAATCCTTCGGGTAATATCCAGGCCATCATCTCCGGAGCCCAAGCCCAGCGGTGGTTCCGCATGAAACTCTTTTGGCATCGAGGCCAAATCATCGGCATCCACATAGGGAGGGTTCGAGACAATCAGATCAAAGGTCTTACCCTTCAAATCCGCAAAAAGATCGGAGGCCAGGGCTTCGACTCTGGTCGCGAGGCCATGACGCTCAATATTACTGCGGGCAACGTCCAGCGCATCGACAGACAGATCACTCAGGCACACCTCGGCCTCCGGAAAGGCGTAGGCACAGGCAATGCCAATGCAACCACTCCCGGTACACAGATCGAGGATATTGCGCGGCTCAGAAGCCCCTAGCCAGGGTTGAAAGTCCTGCTCAATCAGCTCCGCCAAGGGAGATCGCGGCACCAGTACGCGCTCGTCAACATTAAAGGGCAGACGGGCAAACCAAGCTTCGCCCACCAGATAGGCCGTGGGAATGCGCTCTTCGATTCTACGATGCAGTAACTGGGCATAGTGCTCCCGCTCAGCCGTCGTCAACCTCGCGTCCAACAACCTGCCGTCGAGATCAAAGGGCAAACGCAGCGCTCCGCACACCAGATACCAAGCTTCATCCTGTGCATTATCGGTGCCGTGCCCATAGAAGATATCCGCAGCATTAAGCTGACTGATCGTCCAACGAAGTATATCGCGGACCGTTAACAATGATTCGTCGAGTGTAAAATCCAATGGAATTCCGCTTACGTAAAGGTTTCATGAGTGTGCGAAGTTTACTCTGAGGTGGCGCAACTGCCCAGCGTAAGTGAACACAGTGTTAATGGAAGCCAGCCCGCGCATTTGCTAACATCAGCCCCCTTTAGCCTATTTGGACGTGACAGTGGAAAAAGCCTTTAGTGAAATAATAAAAGCCGTGGGTGAAAACCCGGAACG
>JBFKDP010000321.1:0-4684 GCA_041619575.1 Litorivivens sp. | reverse complement strand
TTGCCATGAGTTTAGCGGCCATCCTGTGCGTGGGCATTGGGATGTTCCCCGACCTGCTGTATCGCATGCTACCCGCTGATATCGCCTACAGTGCCTACGATGCCACCCACGTGCTGGCACAAACCCAGTTGCTGTTTTTCTCAGCCCTAGCCTTTGTCTGGTTAAATTTGCGCAATATGTATCCCCCCGAATTGCGCTCCGTGAACCTCGATGTTGAGTGGCTCTACCGACGGGCCGCGCCGACAGTCTGGACGCGTCTAAGCAATCTAGTGCACGACATCGACCTGCGAATTCGTGCGACGGTCAGCTTGGGCGCCAGCAAGTTCACGCCGGTGTTTGCGCAATGGTTTTCCGAGCAAGGCACACTGTCGCGGGCGGCTTCAATCGGCAATCTGACTGCCGGCATCATTCTCGTTCTATTGATTCTGATCTGGTTGGGCTAGACTTCAAACATCAGGAAGGGCTGCGCTTCGCGACATTCTGTGCCGACCATCTGAGTCCAGCGTCTCCTAGCTGGACTCTTCTGAGACATTTTGGCCTTCCCCCAAAAGGTGATCACTGCCAAGCCAATGCTAGCCTGCCAAAGACATGCGCCTCGCGACGGCGATCATTAATAAGGTAACGCGCCTGTCTTTGCCGCTCCGCGGTCACATTTAATGACAAGAACCCGCAACAGGAAGTGCAATTCCCAGTGCTTGTAGTTGCTGCGCCAGATAGGGATCGCCATTTTGGCGCCAGCGCTCGTAGAGAGTAAGCACGTCGCTGTGGTCGAATAGGGCCTGCTTGCAACAAACCCTCGCTACCAACTCGAGCATGCGCGCAAAAGTTTCCGCCAGCTCGGAAAATATATGCCGGTTTTGACGGGCATTCTCCGACAAATAGCTGTAAGCACTGCCGCCCATGCCTATAAAATAATCTTTCAAAATGCCTCGCCGGGCATAGCTCTCCGGGAACAAAGCGCCGACAAAAAGTGCCACATCCCCCAGTTGCCGCAGCAGCAGGCAGCGCTGGTGAGCATTTTCCGCTTCGTGGGCGTCCTTGTACAACAATGCCAAAGGCCTGATGCTGACTTCACCGTCTTCGTAGCTGAACAGTTGCTCGCTGCGACCAAAGCGCGCCAGCATATCTCCCATATACCACAGCGTATCTTCCTGAGGGACCTGGCCCAGATCGTCGCCAGCTTCGAGCAGGCGCTCACGGAAATAGTCCGCCATGGTAGAGGTGAAGGTTGTCTCGGACATCAGGCTCATAGGCAATTCTCCATTGTAAAGACGCCATTAAAATATAGTTTTTACTTCCGGAAATTTCCATTTATAAGCAACCACGGTTTTTAGTAGAAAAACGTCTAAAAACGCCAGATTGAAGCCCTTGAAAACGCGCAATTTGCTCCAATTTAGCTCATCAGAAACGCGGTGAATTACGGCAATTTCCGCGCTTCAAAAACCCGTTTGGGATCAGTGAAAAGATGATAATTGGAGGAACTCCCAATGAGTATCAAGCCGCTCTATGATCGGGTGGTTGTTAAACGGCTTGCCGCTGAAACGACCACCAAAGGTGGTATTGTCATTCCCGAAAAATCGGCCGAAAAATCAAACCAGGGCGAAGTTGTCGCTGTCGGTGACGGCGCGCTGCTGGACAACGGTAGCCAACGGGCACTTGCCGTCAAGGCTGGCGACCGGGTGTTGTTTGGTCAGTACTCGGGGTCAGAGGTAAAGATGGATGGAGAAACCTATTTGATTATGAAGGAATCCGACATTTTTGCCGTCGTGGAACAATCTGAAATTCAGGAGAAAGCAGCATGAGTGCGAAAATCGTTAAATTTTCCGACGATGCCCGTGAACGCATGTTGAAAGGGGTCAATACTTTGGCTGATGCCGTCAAAGTAACCCTCGGTCCCAAAGGTCGTAACGTCGTTCTCGACAAAAGCTTTGGTGCACCGCGCATCACCAAAGACGGCGTATCCGTCGCCAAGGAAATCGAACTGAAAGACAAGTTCGAAAACATGGGCGCGCAGATGGTGAAGGAAGTCGCGTCGAAAACGGCTGACGTAGCCGGTGATGGCACGACCACCGCAACCGTGCTTGCCCAGGCAATCGTGCGAGAAGGCCACAAAGCCATCGCTGCGGGCATGAATCCCATGGACCTCAAACGTGGTATCGAGGCAGCAGTTCAGGCAGCGACTGAGCAACTCGGTAAAATGTCCAAGCCCTGCGATGACAACAAGGCCATTGGCCAGGTTGCCACGGTGTCCGCCAACTGGAATACCGACATCGGCCGCATTCTGGCTGAGGCGATGGAAAAAGTCGGTCGTGACGGGGTAGTGACCGTTGAAGAAGGCAAGTCACTGGATAACGAACTGGAAGTCGTTGAAGGTATGCAATTTGATCGCGGCTACCTTTCACCCTACTTCATCAACAACCAGGACAAAATGCAGGTTGAACTCGACAACCCCTATATCCTGCTGTTTGACAAGAAGATCAGCAATATCCGCGACTTGTTACCCACGCTGGAAGCTGTCGCAAAGGCCAGCCGACCACTGCTACTGATTGCCGAAGACATTGAGGGCGAAGCCCTGGCTACCCTCGTGGTCAACAACCTGCGCGGCATCCTCAAAGCCGCTGCGGTAAAGGCGCCCGGTTTTGGTGACCGCCGCAAAGCCATGCTGCAGGATATTGCCACGCTGACGGGTGGCACGGTAATCGCTGAAGAAGTAGGACTGGATCTTGAAAACGTCACACTCGAGCAACTAGGCAGTGCCAAGCGCGTTGTCATCGACAAGGAAAACACAACCATTGTCGATGGCGCCGGCAAGAAAGCCGATATCGATGCCCGGGTCGCGCAGATCCGCACCGAAATCGAGAAGTCCACGTCCGACTACGACCGCGAAAAGCTGCAGGAGCGCGTCGCTAAACTCGCTGGCGGTGTAGCCGTGATCAAAGTCGGGGCTGCAACTGAAGTGGAGATGAAAGAGAAGAAGGATCTGGTTGACGACGCCTTCCACGCTACCCGTGCAGCGGTTGAAGAAGGTATCGTGCCAGGTGGCGGTATCAGCCTGATCCGCGTTGCAGACGCCTTACGCAAGGCCGAGCTCAAAGGAGCGAATGCCGACCAAAATGTCGGTATCAAAATTACCCTGCGGGCCATGGAAGAGCCTTTCCGCCAGATAGTCGCCAACGCAGGTGTCGATGGCAGCGTCATTCTGGACAAGGTTCGCGCCAACGACAGTGTGAGCTACGGCTACAACGCACAGACGGGCGACTACTGCGACATGCTTGAGCAGGGCATTATTGACCCCGCCAAGGTCACGCGCTCAGCCTTGCAGAACGCGGGCTCGATTGCCGGACTTATCCTGACCACAGAAGCAATGATTGCTGAACGTGCCGAGGACAAGCCCGCAAGCCCGGCAGCACCACAAATGCCTGACTTTTAGTCGGCTGGACGCGGGGGCCTTTTTTGGGGCCCCCGTTCCCCAACGTTTGACTAGCTCCGAACGCTGCTGATCACTCGCACCGGCTCATCCCAGCTTTCCTCTGATCGCGGCAAGTAGAATCGCTCATACCATTTCCGCAACTTATTGATAGGCCCATCACCATCGCAAAGTATCGGGTCGCTCCGATATTTTTTGGTTTCCCACACCTCGACATCGGATCCAAAAGCAGCAATGGCAGATATAGGGTAGGTCTCAACAAATTCCTGCGGCAATGGGTCGTCCGTAAGACTGGCGACGATCACACCCGAAACCAACTCCACCTCTTCATTATTGATCGGGGTATGATAATTAAGCCACCAGCTTGCATAGGAAAATTCCGGCCCCTTCATCGTGGTGTAGTAATACATCACGCTCGGTCCATGGTAAGTAGCAACTCCCCACCCTTCAGACTCCATCGCGCCGCGCTCTTGTCGCGCCGCATTTATATCAAAGTCGATGCCGCGAGGCTGGATCATCGGCAGATTGACGTAAGGTTGAATCCGCGATTCCTGACTGACTGAATAAGGCGTAAATACATTGTCGAACTGAAGTGGAATACCGCCGTGCACAGAAGGAAAGTGCCCAGCATCAACGATGTTTTCAATAATTTCACGACCGTGGGATTTGATCACGGTTCGGTTAAATCGCCAGTCACCCCAGCCCGGTAAATGCCACTCGGGAATGTCCGGTAGCTGCCAGTTCGGTTCACCGCCTTCGCGGTCGTACCAAAGCGCAATAAAGCCGTTGCGCTCAACCAGGGGCCAGGATTTGAGGGCGTTACGCGCTCGGTTTGGTATTTTGCTGGCGTAGGGAATTGCCGTACACGAACCCGTACAATCAAACTGCCAGCCATGAAAAGGGCAGCGCACACTGTTACCCACTACACGACTGCCCGTGCCGGCCAAATGTGCGCCCAAGTGGGGGCAGTAAGCATCAAGAATCACGGGGTTACCATCCTCACCACGAAACAGCACCAGATCTTCGTTAAAGTAGTGCAGTGCTTTTACATCGCCTATTAATAGCTCCTGAGACAGGGCGACAATATGCCAGCCGCGCGCAAATACACCAGCTTCTTCGAAGGCGTATGATCGTGCTTCAGTCATGAGAATCCTCCTTCAACAATCCTGCTGCGTGTCGGGCTGCAAGGTAAGCAAATGTCATTGCTGGTCCGATGGTGGAGCCTGCGCCCGGGTAACTATCGCCCATCACCGCACC
>JBFKDP010000320.1:0-4693 GCA_041619575.1 Litorivivens sp. | reverse complement strand
TGCAGCAAGCGGATCATCACCAAGTTTCGTGATTAAAGCACTACTAATACCCAATCTTGACAATGCCACTGCAACGTTAGCGCCTGTGCCCCCGGGAAGCTTCAAGTACTTATCACCGTCCGGTATCAGGTCAACTGCAGCATCACCTAGCACCCAGCATTTCGGCATATCGCGTCCTACTGACTTTTCGCCAAGTTGAGGTCGGATGCGATCTCATCGTAGTACTCATTGCTAATAAAGTATCTTTGCATAATCAAACCGACTGCCAGGTGAAAGATTGCAGGAATAACAGTGACCAATAATGCAATTCCATTTAGCGTGAACTCGCTTTGATCTACGTCAGCTCGATAATTGAAATAACTCAATAAATAGCCTAACAAGCCACCCGCAACGCCCATTCCGAATTTTTGGCAAAATGAAATGCCACCAAATGCCAACCCGGAAACTCTGGTACCGGTCTTTCTATGCCCATAATCAACGGCTTCTGCGATTGACGACCAAAAAATTGGCATATAGAGATCTGCAGAAAACCAAATCAAGAACGTAAACACAAAGGCGAGAATGATATCGTCTTGCCCAACGGTTAAGTACATTGCAATACAAAGTACGAAGGTTGATATTTGGCTGTACTTGAACAGTTTGATTTTGCAGTAAAACTTGGTAATCCAGGTACTCGCTATCATCGCCAGGATAGAGGCGGTAACACCAGTTGCCAAGAATGGTGAGATTAATATATCTCCGCCATTCAAATAGTATTTAGCGTAGTAAGCCCCCACAGAGCCTCTTATTACAATGCCACACATCAATAAAACCAAGACAGCACATAAGAGAAGCCACTGATCATTTTTCAACAACAATTTGGCCTGCACTTTCAATTTCGTTTTCTCTATGACCGGTTTTATTCGTTCTTTAGTAGTGAAAAAGCAAACCAGGAATAGTACTGACCCTAGAATACCCATCAGGCCCATAGCAGGTTGGTAACCATCGCGCATATTCCCGTCGCCTAAATATAAAGCTAATGCGGGAACAACTATGGTCACAAGGAATGCCGCTACTTTTACGAGAACAAAACGGTAACCATTGGCACTTAGTCGTTCGGCAGGGTCATCTGTAATAACACCAATTAGTGAAATGTATGGAATTGTTACAATAGTGAAGAGTAGGGTAAGTAGAATATAGCTAAAGTAAGCCCAGGCTAATTTGTACGAATAAGCGATATCTGGAGTGATAAACGCAAGATAGACAGCCACGCCGAAAGGTATTGCAAACCACAACATAAACGGTCTGTAGTGACCATGCTTGCTGTGACACTTGTCTGTGATCAATCCCATTACCGGGTCAGAAAACGCATCGATCAATCGCACGACGATAAACAAGACACCCATATCTGCAGGATCTAATCCATAAATATCGGTATAAAAAAAAGCGATGATAAGCTGCATCGTGATCATGACAATATTCACCGCCATATCACCTGCACCAAACCCCAATTTTTCTCCAATACTAAGTTTCATATCACTCATAAAGAAAACCTTACTTAGTCTTTAGGAAGTCGGACTTTTATTTGGAAAATTATCATGTATCGTCCACTTCTAACTGTAAACGTATAATAGTGGTGCTGACAAATTAACGGCCGCTCATAATGTTCAACGCGACCACGGCGCGACTCGGCGCAATGATGTTCCTCCAGTTTTTTGTATGGGGTGCATGGTACGTCACGATTGGCAACTATATGGCGGCGCAGGGCATGGCCGACCTTGCGCACTGGCCTTACACCGTCAATCCTATCGCTGCCATCATTGCGCCGTTTTTCCTGGGGTTGGTTGCGGATCGCTTTTTTTCGGCCGAAAAAGTGCTCGGTACCCTGCATATCCTGGGTGGACTTATCATGTTCGCGGTGCCGCAGGCGACGGGTACACCCGTTTTGTTCGTTCTGCTCCTGTTGCTCTACAACATGTGCTACATGCCAACTTTGGGCCTCGCGAACTCGTTGGCGTTTCACAATATCGGAAACCAGGAGCGGCAGTTCCCGATGATCCGCGTATTCGGCACGATCGGCTGGATCGCTGCCGGATTTTTCATCGGCTTTGTCCTCGGCCAGTTCAGCGGCGAGGAGTTGCCCGACCGGACGCCGTTGCCGCTCTTTACGACGGCGATTGCAAGTCTGGCGCTCGGCGCATACAGCTTCACGCTGCCACACACTCCGCCGCCCGCCGCAGGACAGGCGGTGACTGTTCGGAGTATCCTGGGCGTCGACGCTTTGCGCTTGCTCGGCAGCCGATCCTTCTACATCTTCATCGGTTGTGCTTTTCTGATCTGTATCCCGCTTGCTGCTTACTTTAGCTTCGCGCCGATTTTCGTCGCCAATGCCGTTTACGATCAGGGGGTAAGCAATGCGGTCGTCGATATGCTGCCGAATCCGTCTTCATTGATGAGCATTGGGCAGATGTCGGAAACGGCATTCATGTTGCTGATGCCGCTGTTCTTCCTGCGTTTGGGTGTGAAGTGGATGTTGGCTATCGGTATGGGCGCATGGATCCTGCGGTATGCACTGTTCGCTTTCGGAGCACCGGATGCGGTGTTCTGGATGGTTGCCGGCGGAATATTCTTGCATGGGATCTGCTACGACTTTTTTTTCGTGACCGGTCACATCTACGTCGACAAGAAATCGACGCCAGCCGTGCGTGGCCAGGCTCAGGGCTTTCTCGTATTGGTGACCTACGGGCTCGGTATGTTTGTTGGTGCGCAGGTTGCCGGTGTGCTGTTCAACAGGTTTCTGGGTGACGCGAACATGCTGACGCTGGAACGCTGGCAAGACTTCTGGATGGTGCCGGCGGTGTTCGCGTTGCTTGTTCTCGTGTTGTTCATGGTGACTTTTAAGGACGGCGTCGAAAGCACCTCTGACCAGCCTGCGTCCGAGTAAGGAGATAGTGCATGAATTCTCTGAGAATTTTGGCTTTCGGGGCACACCCGGATGATGCCGAACTTAATGTCGGCGGATGTGCAGCCATGTGGGCGGCGCAAGGGCATAAAGTCAAATTTGTATCGACGACAAATGGCGATGTCGGACATGCTCTCAAGTCAGGTAAAGAGCTGGCGGAAATTCGCAAGAAAGAAGTAGAAGCTGCCGCAAAAGTATTGGGAATAGAGACCGAAGTTATGGACGTTCACGATGGTGAACTAATGCCATCACTTGAAAATCGTTTGAAATTTCTAAAACGCATTCGTGAATGGGAAGCTGACGTTGTTATTGGACATCGGCCTTATGACTATCATCCGGATCACCGTTATACAGGAGTATTGATGCAGGACGCAGCATTTATGGTAACTGTGAAATTTGCGCTTCCTGAAGTTCCCTGCTTGACTCGCAACCCGGTGTTTTTATTCTCTTACGATCACTTTCAGACACCAATTCCTTTTAACCCCACCATTGCTGTTCCTATTGATTCTGTCATAGACAAAAAATTGGAGGCGCTATGGTGCCTGGAGTCGCAAATTGAGAGTTATTGGTATAAAGAAAACTTTGTCGACGTAAATCCTGTCCCCACTGAACCAGGGGCCAGAGCTCTTAGAAAACAGGAATTCTTTGATCAGTGTCTGTGGAAGCCCGTTTGGACCAAGCAGGCGGATCAATACAGAAAGCTGATTCAACACGCTTATGGAGCTGAAATAGCCACAAAAACCAGGTATGCCGAAGCCTTTGAAGTTTGTGAGTATGGCAGGCAGCCGACTCGAGAGGAACTGAAAGACTTGTTTCCACAAATTGGTATGCAGTGACTCCTGACGCATTTTCTGTGGCAATTGTGCTGCAGATCGGTGCGGCTCAAGAGTAGCCCATCATCCGCAAACCCAGGGTGCTCAGGTCCTGTTTAGTGAATCGGCCGTCGAAATCCACCTCGAAGTCTTCAGCAGCGAAATCGGGGGCAGAAAGACCGGCCTCGAAGGCCGCTTGTTGCAGCTTTGCGTAGCTGCGGTTTTTGGCACAGTCAGGAACCGGCGCGATGTATATCACGCTGGAATAACCTGTGCCGCGATGTTCATCTTCGACGCCGTGCAGCACGTCGGGGTGCCAAAATACGGCGTCACCGGGGTTTACCTGCGGAATTGACCCGTAACCTCTCAGCAGCATTTCGTGGTATTCCTCCACGATCACCATCGCGCGACAGGCGGCCGCGCCGCACAATTCGTCCTCGGGAACATCGTCTTGTAGTGCCCGAAGCAGCATCCAGACCATCGCGTTAGCTACGGGCAGAAGTTGGAGTGTGCCGTCGTCGGGCCCTTGCGGTGTCAGCGCCGTCCAGCCCTGAAACGTTCGAAACATCCGGCAGACTGCAGGTGAGGTAATCTCTTCTATCTCCGTCCGTCCCCAGGCTTCGAACGGGTCGTATTGCGTGAGGTCGCCGCCAAACACGTGACGATAGACCTTGTCACGGTAGGCCGGGTCGATCCATCGCTCAATAGAGCCCGCATCGACATGCGCTGATAATCCCAGCGAAGCATCGCCCGGTTGGCGAAATCGAACGCGATCTGCATACGTCAGATCATTATCAGGGTCGAAAACGGCTCCGTCCGGCGAGTCTATGTGCCAAAGCCTGTTCAGGAATCGCTTCGCCTTAGCCATTGCAGGATCTGTTCGCGCCTCCATCTGAGGGCGCGACCAGTAGACTCCGTAGATCTGGGGCTTGTCGCTGTC
>JBFKDP010000319.1:0-4697 GCA_041619575.1 Litorivivens sp. | reverse complement strand
AGCACTGGCGGGCCATGCCAGTGAACTCCAGGTGACGCTGCACAAGGATGGTTCGCTAACGTGCGTGGATGACGGTCGCGGTATGCCGGTGGATATGCACAAAGAGCAGGGCAAGCCCGGGGTTGAAGTCATTCTTACGACCCTTCACTCCGGCGGCAAGTTTTCCAATAAGAACTATCAATTCTCTGGCGGCTTGCACGGGGTCGGTGTCTCTGTGGTTAACGCCTTGTCGTCCAGCCTGGAAATTACCATTCGCCGGGGCGGCCAGGTATACCGTATGGCTTTTGCCGACGGAGAGAAGGTCTCCGAACTGGAAGTGATCGACACCTGTGGCAAGCGCAACACCGGTACCCAGGTCAGATTTTTACCTAACCCCAAGTATTTTGACTCCGCTAAATTTTCCGTGATGCGGCTTAAGCATGTTTTACGCGCAAAGGCCGTGCTGTGCTCCGGGCTCAAGGTTGTCTTTAAGGATGAGACGGGTGACGCCAGTGAAGAGTGGTATTACGAAGACGGCCTGACAGACTACCTGACGGGCAGCACGCGGGGCTGGGAAACTCTGCCTGCCGAGCCTTTTGTGGGCAGTTTTTCCAGCCACAATGAGGCCGTTGAGTGGGCGGTACAATGGCTGCCCGAAGGCGGGGAAGTGACGGCAGAATCCTACGTTAACCTGATTCCGACAGCTCAGGGCGGAACCCACGTCAATGGATTGCGCACCGGCCTCTTGGAAGCCATGCGTGAATTCTGCGAGTTCCGCAACCTCATTCCACGTGGCGTCAAATTGACCGCGGACGATATTTGGGACCGTTGTTGCTACGTACTGTCGTCAAAACTGGAAGACCCGCAGTTCTCTGGCCAGACCAAAGAGCGATTGAGCTCACGCGAAGCAGCAGCCTTTGTCTCGGGCGTAGCGAAAGATTCCTTCAGCCTCTGGCTCAACCAGCACACCGGTGAAGCGGAAAAACTGGCCGACCTGTGTATTTCCAACGCACAAACGCGCCTGCGCAAAGCCAAAAAAGTCGTGCGCAAGAAAGTGACCTCAGGGCCAGCACTGCCGGGTAAACTTTCAGATTGCTCGGGCGATGATCCCAGCCGCGGCGAGCTTTTTTTGGTGGAAGGTGACTCGGCTGGCGGTAGCGCCAAGCAGGGTCGCAGCCGTGATTTTCAGGCGATTCTTCCCTTGCGCGGTAAAATTTTGAATACCTGGGAAGTCGATTCCCAGGAAATCCTGGCCTCTCAGGAGGTGCATGATATTTCGGTCGCCATTGGTGTCGACCCGGCGTCAGATGACCTGAGTGGGTTGCGCTACCACAAAGTCTGCATCCTGGCGGACGCGGACTCTGATGGGGCGCATATTGCCACCTTGATTTGTGCCTTGTTTGTCCGGCATTTCAAAGCGCTGGTTAAAGCCGGTCATGTTTTTGTTGCGATGCCGCCCTTATATCGGATCGACGTCGGCAAGGAAACTTACTATGCGCTGGATAAAAGTGAGCGCCAGGGCATTCTTGATCGGATAGAGGCGGAAAACAAACGGGGCAAGATTCAGGTCACCCGATTCAAGGGGCTCGGCGAAATGAACCCCTTGCAGCTACGTGAAACCGTTATGGATCCGGATACGCGCCGTTTGGTTCGCCTTACCGTTGAAGCCGGTGACGACACAGACGGCATTATGGACATGCTGCTGGCTAAAAAACGCGCCTCGGACCGCAAAGCCTGGCTTGAAACCAAGGGTGATCTGGCTGAGGTGGTTGGCTAAAACATCGGCAAACGCCCAGCTAATGGCGGGCGCTACACTTTTCAAGCGTTTCTCAGGGGTATTTGGCAGTAAAAGTTAGCCCCACCAACCTGTCGGGCCCGGCGATAAAGGTTGGCAGGCCAAAGCTGTCGCCAGTATTGCCTGCGTCAAGCAGGTAGTCTTTGTCTGCCAGATTCTTGCCGTAGAGTTCGACCGTGTAGTTCCCGCCCATGGACTCATAACGCAGTGACAAGTCCCAGAGGCCGTAGCTCGGCTGAAATTCGTCCTGGGTGTCATCAAACTCTTGCAGGTCAGGGCGGTCGTTGTCATCGTCAAAGAACACCTCGGACTTGTAGGTATACGACGGTGTAATCGAAAAAAGGCCGACTTCGGTGGGAAAGCTTAAGGTGGCGCCGATTGCAACACTATGATCCGGGCTTAAGCGAAATTTGTTGTTGGCAAATTTCTGGGGGTTGCCGTCTTCGTCGGTGCTTTTAAAGCGGCCGTAATTGTAGCCGTAGCTGAAAAAGGTCTGTAGGTTTTCAAGGGGCTGGGCATCGACTTGCAGTTCCAGTCCGTGAGAGTCCGCTGAGCCCGCATTGAGAACGATAACAGCGGCTTCACCCGGTGCGAACAATGTGGTCTGAAAGTTAGTGTACTCGTAGTAGAACACTGAGCCACTGATATTGATGCGGTTGTCCAGCAGGCTGTAGAAGCCGCCGATTTCGTAGGAGTCCACTTCTTCTGCGTCCAGGGTTTCTGCTTCGACAAAGTCCTCACCTTCCGGCGTATTAAAGGCAATAACTTCCGGGCGGCGACCCCGTGAGTAACTGATCCAGGCGTTTAGGTCTTCGGTGAAGTGGTAAGACGCGACCGCACGCCAGGACCAGCCTTCAAAGGTGTCGCTGGCACTGACCAACTCGCCACCCGGTGAGGCGGCAATGAACAGCGTATTGCCCGGATCGTTGGGCAGTGGGATGGGGCCGGGTACGGGGCTGCCCAGGGTGCGGCCAAAGTAGGAGGTTTTCTTGTCGTCTTTGGTCCAGCGGAGGCCTGCGGTCAGCTCGAATTTCTCCGTGATGTGAAAAGTGGCGTCGGCAAACAGGTCAATCGATTTGGTGTCACTGCGGTTAGCGAACTCTTCTTCGTACAATTCACCTGAGGCTGGTAGCGTGGGTTCACTGCCGCTGCCTGTGGCGAGAAACTCCAAAAAGAAGGGCAGGCCCTGCTGTTTGTCGGTAGCCACCGGTGCGTATTGCTCACCGTCCTCTTCCAGATAGTTGGCACCGAAAAAAGCGGACAGTTGGCCGCCCGCATCGTAGTTGAAGCGAAGTTCCTGGCTGAATTGTTCGCCCTGCGCCAGTTCCGAAGCAATGAGAATGTCGTAGTGGGAGCCGTCGCCGTCGAAGACCTCGTCAGACTCAAATTCGCGCGTGCCGGAGATGGAGGTGACCGACCAGTTGTCATTAATGTCCCACACCAGAATGCTGGTGAGGCTGTCCAGTTCGCGCTCAAGCCCCAGATCGACGCCATCGCGATAGCCGCCAAAGCTTTTCAGTGCGGCGCCAGTGAAGGGGCTTGTGTCGCCCCCGGGAGGTGCAAAGCGATTGTTCTTGAAGCCGGTGCCCGGTGGGGTGTCTTTCTGATGGTTGGCAATCAGATCAAACCTCAGCGAATCGGTGATATCCGCGTGCAGCGAGACTCGGTAGGCGCGCACATCGGCGCCATTAAAGCCCTCGCCGCCTAACAGGTTTTCCACATAGGGGTCGCGTTTTTTGTCGACAAAAGCCACGCGTCCTGCCAGTCGCTCGTCGATAATCGCGCCACCCAGATGACCGCTCACCTCCTGATACTCTGTGTCGCGGACGCTTTCACCGTAGCCGAGTTTAAGCTGCGCTTCTGTTTCGTAATCGGCCTTGCGCTGGATCACATTGATGCCGCCAATCAGAGCGGCGCGGCCAAAGAGGGTGCTCTGGGGGCCTTTAACAACCTCGACCCGCTCCAGATCATGCAGTTCGAAAAATGAGCCGCGTGAGCGTGAGGAAGGAACGCCATCCTGAAACACGGCGATACGCGGCTCGATATGTGATTCACCGCTGTCAGAGGTAATGCCGCGGATAACAAAGGCCGGGTTATTAGCGCTCTGTTCCTGCACTTCCAGGCCGGGAATAAAGTTGGCCAGTTCGTCAAATTGCTGAATATTGAGTTGTGCCAGCCTATCGCCACTCATTGCATTGATATTAATAGGTACATCTTTCAGCGACTGCTCCCGCTTCTGGGCGGTAACAATAACCTCTTCTATTTGGGCCTGTAGTGGCAGGGCGCTAATGCCTAAGAGCGCGGCTGTAGCGCAGAGACGCGCGGGTCGCCGCAAAGTGCTCATGAATGGTTTTGAACTCATCATATCCCGGATATCCCGTTTTTATCATGGGCCGTTGCGGCCGGTTTATATTTATAGCGCAGCTTGCCCCGGCATGCTGGCAGGGAGCTGGCGGATGAACCTAGGTGAGTGTAGGCAGTGAATATGACATTTCTGCAAAGGCGCGACAAGCATCCTTTGATTGAAGGGCCTGCGCACTAACGAGTGTCGTTTGTAAGATTGTAATGTGGCGCTTGTCGATTGAACGCCACCGGCATGTGCATGGCTGGAAGAGAAAATCTGGGTGTGCGGCGTTTGCAGTAGGCTGCGCGAGCATCTCGCACTAAGACACACAGGCTCCCATCGGCTATTGCCAGATCGCGATTATTGGAGCCTGTGCGTGGGACCGAAAGGTCTGGCTTGAAATCTGGCTGCGGTGGACCGTTCGGCACCAGGTGCACTATCGAAGGTTGTCGGCCACCTGCAATTCCCTCACCGGGCGTATTTCCACGCAGCCATAGCGCGCTGGCGGAATTTTCTCCGCCAGCCTGATCGCCTCATTCAGGTCCTTGGCTTCGAGCATATAAAACCCTGCGAGTTGCT
>JBFKDP010000318.1:0-4727 GCA_041619575.1 Litorivivens sp. | reverse complement strand
GCAATCGTGTAATACCCGCAACAGCTCGTCGGTATCGATGGGTTTTGCCAGATAGTGGGCTGCGCTGTTCTTCATAGCGCTGACCGCTTTATCGATGGAGCCATACCCTGACATCATCACCAAGGGTAGCTCCGGGAATTCTACTTTAACCCGTTGTAGCAGTTGATAGCCGTCCATCGGGCTCATCTGTCCGTCACTGATAACGAGGTCGATACCGCCTTGCTGCAGCTTCTTTAGCGCACTTTCACCGTCGCTGGCTTCGATGACTCGGTAACCACTAAGGCTTAGCCATTGCGCCAACGAGTCTCTAACGGATGCATCGTCGTCGACGATCAGTAAGGTATGACTGAGTTCATTGCGTTTTCTTTTCGACATCGGTTACAAAGCGCCTGATTTTTGTCGTTACCAGGAACTTTGCAATACGTGTGCCACATATCATTCGGCACCAGAAATTTGTTGACCTGCGGAGAAATACTGGAGGCTTTTGGACAAAAACCTAGGATAATCTGGGTGATTATGCAGTTGTACAGGCGGCTTAGCCCGCGGTCAGATCCAGCTTTTTGATCTTTTCGGCAAGCGTCGTACGCTGGAGACCGAGAAGCTTTGCTGCCTTTGTAATGGTGCCATCACTACGCTTGAGAGCCTGAGCTATATACTCCTTCTCGAGCTCTTGCATATGTTGTTTGAGATCCATCCCTTCCCGGGGCAAGATGCCCAGTACTTCTGACGAACCGCAGGCAGTGCTGCATTCCAGCGTAACGTCTTGGGCAGGCGTAACTGGCGCAATATTGAGATCGAGTATGTTATCTGCGCCCTCTCCAGAAGCGGTTGCCACTTTTTCTGCGAGTACAGCAATATTCGCCGGGAGCTCGTGGGCGCCGACAATCTTGTTTGCATGGGTTATGCAAAGTCGTTCAAGCAGGTTCTCAAGTTCCCGGACGTTGCCTGGCCACTCATAATGAGACATCGTTTCGACCGCTGCTTTGGTCAATCGTGGTGGCTGCATGCCGCGCTTTTCGAAGCGCCCAAGAAAATGACGGATAAGTTCGGGCAAATCTTCGCTGTGTTCGCGAAGAGGGGGCACCTCGATGGGGAAAATATTCAGGCGAAAATAAAGGTCGTGGCGAAAGCTACCGTCCTGAATCATAGCCGACAGGTCACGATGAGTTGCCGCGACGATTCTGACTTGGCAATGGATGGTTTCGTTGCCACCCACGCGTTCAAAGCACTTTTCCTGAAGAACGCGAAGCAACTTAACCTGCATCGGCAGGCTCATATCGCCAATTTCATCGAGAAACAGTGTTCCTCCTTCGGCGAGTTCAAAACGTCCTTTTCTCGCAGACACCGCACCAGTGAACGATCCCTTTTCATGCCCAAAGAGCTCACTTTCAAGAAGGTCAGCGGGTATGGCACCGCAGTTAACAGGTACAAAGGGTTTGTGTCGTCTTGGCGAAGTATCGTGAATGCTACGGGCTACAACTTCCTTTCCGCTACCGGACTCGCCTTGTATCAACACGAGCGTATCGTGACTCGCTACCTGCTTGACCAGCTCTCGCACGGTACACTGGGGGGAAGATGTTCCTAAAGGGGATTGGATTGTGGGTTCACTATCAAGCCTGTTGTAGCTATTGCCCATCGGTCAGTGTCCAATTCTATTTGTTTTAGATTAGGCAGGCAGTGTGCCCAGCGCTTTAATTCAGATACTTGAATAAGCGTATTGCTTGGGAAAACAGAGTAGAACAGGAGGACTAGCGGAGTAATACGTAGTTTTGCCTACTGTCCTAAATTGTCTATGACTATGAGAGATAAAACTCCCTTCAAGACCCCCATCCTAACAGATGCACTAAGTCAGGTAGGCTCTGGCAGCACGAGTCTGTTTCTGAGACTGCTGCGCTTCCTCACGCAGGGTATCGCGCCCTGCATAGGCTAGCTCCGTTACCTTGGCGTCAATTTCCAGCATACTCCGAATACCAGACGCTACCAATTCGGCGACTTCTTGAGCAAGATTATTCTGATCTAGAGAAAAAAATGATTCCAAGTCTTCGCTGCGACAACGCTGCTTCTCCAGGGCGGATTTCCAGTCACCTTGCTGCGCAGCGCTTGCAATATCCTCGCTCATTCTTAGTAGCGTGTCGATCTTGCGACGATACTCACTCAATGCTTTTTGCTGAATGGGAACAATCACTGCAGTGCTCCTACTGCCGAACGTCTAGCTGGGACACACTCTGTCCACCTGCCGCTGCGGCTCCGTCAATCGCATTCCAGGCTTCGCGTATTTCTTTCAGTAAATAGCCGACTTCGTCGAGTGCACCTTGATCAGATTTCATATTCGCTTGCAGCAAGCGCCTGGCCATATAGCTGTATAATTCATCCAGATTATCTATCAGCTCGTTTTTGATGGTGTGGTCGAGGCTGAGCCTAAGTCCGTCGACGATAGCGATAGCACGACTAATAGAGGTGACCTTTTGAGGAATTTCATGCCGGAGGATGTGCCCCTTTGCCAAGGCTATTTTCTCCAGTGCACCGTCCAAGAGTAGGCTGATCAGCTGATGAGGACTGGCGTCGGCGACGCGGCTCTGTGTGTTAACGCTGTTGTAGGCTCGCATTGCACTACCGGCGGAATATGTCATCTGTCTACCTCAGTTGGATTGATCGACCTTACTCTCTTTATCGGCTGCTACTAAAAAAGCTTGAGCCTGTTACGGCGATAAATTTACATTAATCTGAATTAAAGGTAGGAAGATTACTCAATTGTGACGTTAGAAAGCTGCTTGTTTGATTTAGCTCGCCAATCAGGCCGTCGAGAGCGGTGAACTGTGCCAGATATCGCGCTTCCACGGTTGCCATGCGCGCATTGAGTGCTTCACGCCGTTCATTGATACGATCTATTTGGCTCGTGTAGCCATCACTTCTGTTGTCAAGTATTCCATCGAAGCGGGTATAAACCTCCGCAATACTGTCGAGCTGGGACGCGAAGCCGTCTTTACCGGCAAACAGACTACTGAAATCGCCAAAATTGCTGGCAACTAAGCCATCGAGCTTTTCGGAGTCTATCGTCAGTTTTCCCGTTTCGAAATCAGTGGTAATACCGATTTCAGCGAGCGTATCCATATCTTCGTTCGCGCCATTGATAGTCAACGACAAGGATTGGCGAAGCTTCGCAGATAGGCTCGCGGTGGTTGAATCACCCTGCAAAAGGCCGGCTTGTTTGCTCACAGGGTCATAGGCGGTGAGAGTATCCAGTACTCCACGCAGCTTGTTGTAACTCTCTACGAACTGCTGGATGGCACCGGTGACTGAATTATCATCACGAGCGATAGCCAGGTTAGCGTTCGTGTCTGGGTCTGCCTGGTTTAGGGTGATAGAGACTCCCTCCAGAACATCATCAAATACGTTGTTTGGGCTTGCTACCGCAAAGCCGTCAACCTTCAGGATGGCGTCTTCCGCTGCCTGTTTTTCAACCATTGGGCCAGTTTGAGGATCCGCGTCTGGGTCGAAATTGAATGAGCTGAGGTCACCGCTTGTCGTTGAAGCAGACAGGGTGATTTCGTTCTCCAATCCGCTATTCGTGGCGCTGAGTACAAGATAGCTGTTTATACCGTCATTTATGATAGAGGCTGATACGCCGGGATTGTCATCGGCAGTATTGATGGCATCGCGAATCCCCCTGAGGCTTCCATTGTCAGCGCTAATATCCAGATTCAGCGTTTCTGTGCCGACGGAAAGGCTTAGCGTACCGGTTCCCAGGTTAGAGTCACTATCGGCAAACCCCTGAGATGCAATTTTGTGAAAAGTGGCCAGTTGCTGTCCAACCAGAGTGTAATTGGCTGACGCCGCATCAGAATCACTCGTGACGGTAAAAGCCTCATTGTCGGAAACTGTTGCGGTCGTACCTTGAAAGAGTCCACTTTCCTGCAGTTTTTCAAGGCTGGTTTGGAAGGATGTTAAGGCTGACTTGAGACTGCCAAAGGCCGAAAGCTTCGCTTGCGCACGGACTTCAGCGGTGTTGAGTCTGTTGTCGGTTGATGCGCGTTCCGACTGCACCAGCTGCGAGACCAGCCCGCTGATATCCAGTCCCGAACCTATTCCGCTCGACGTTATCTGTGCCACTGTCCGTCTCCGTTTGAAGTATTCAGTTGTTCGATATCGCTGCAGCGCTCGCTTCCCATGACTCACACCTGTTATAACCGCAACATTGGACTGCAAAGATCAGGCCACATTGGCTGTTATGCAAATTCCTCGAGTAAACTTGCACTACCTTCAGTAAAGGCGCTGGCAAAACGCAGTACAACTTCAGGCGGCAACTGTCGAATTACCTCTCCACTTTCACTGTGGATTACTTTCACTATTGTCTTGCCACTGCCTTCGTCCACCGTGAATTCTAATTCCCGGCTGCGCTCTTGAAGTACCTCATTTAGACGCTGAATAGCTTCTCGAGTCTCGACGGCAGTAGGCACTTCCATGGGTCGAGAACTCTCGATATCTAAGGGGCGCGGGGGGGGAGCTTGCGTGTTCGTCAAGGCAGTATTAGGTAGCGAGGGTAACTGCTTGCCGTTCTGCGGCACAAGCTTGCCGCTTGGTGACGCAGCTACTCCACTCGGCAAACCTGTATTTAATTGACTACGAAGACTGGTATCCATACTTTCACCTCGTCCTCACAATGGGTTCGCCTTCCAGCGAATATAAAACAACGCGGAAAAGGGCATAACCACGGTTATCCCCTCCTC
>JBFKDP010000317.1:0-4736 GCA_041619575.1 Litorivivens sp. | reverse complement strand
GCTAAATCGGCAGCAACTGGCTGAGCTGTTTGGCCGTGATGTGAAAACCATCGGCAAGCACGTTAATAACGTCTTCAGTGAGGGGGAGTTGGAACGTGGGGTAACTGTCGCAAAATTTGCGACAGTTCAAACCGAGGGGGGGCGTGCGGTCGAGCGGCACGTGGAGCACTATAGCCTCGATGTGATTATCTCGGTGGGTTACCGCGTCAAGTCCCAGCAGGGCACCCGGTTTCGCATCTGGGCCACCCAGCGCTTAAGAGAGCACCTGGTGCAGGGCTACACCCTGAATCAAGACCGTTTTGAGAAGAACGCCGCCGAGCTGGAGCAGGCACTGGCCTTGATCCAGCGCACCGCCCAGAGTCCGGAACTGAGCGGCGATGCCGGACGCGGGCTGGTGGACATAGTCTCGCGCTATACCCAGACCTTTCTCTGGCTGCAGCGTTACGACGAGGGCCTGCTGGATGAGCCTAGCGGCGAAAGCGGCGGTGCCTTGCCGACACCGGAAGACGCCATGGCGGCCCTGAATTCGCTCAAGGCCCAGTTGATCGAAAAGGGCGAGGCGACAGATTTGTTTGCCCAGCCCAGGGATGTAGGGCTGGCCGGTATTTTCGGTAACCTGGATCAGACCGTGTTTGGCGAGCCGGCCTACCCGACAGTGGAGAGCAAGGCGGCCCATTTGCTGTACTTCGTGGTCAAGAACCATCCCTTCTCGGACGGCAACAAGCGCAGCGGCGCTTTTCTGTTTGTCGACTTCCTGCACCGTAATGGGCGTCTGCTGGATGCCGGTGGTAATCCGGTAATCAATGACACGGGGCTGGCTGCGCTCACGCTATTGGTGGCTGAGTCTGACCCGAAACAGAAAGAGGTTCTGATCCGTTTGATTATGCACATGCTCAGTGGTGCCGCCGGGTGATTACTGTTCACGCCACCAAGAAACTGATGGCAAAGCTGCCGGTGGATAAGGACGGTCAGCTGCTCCTGCAAGAGAGCACCGATTACCTCGCCGGTAGAGGCGGTTCTGAGGTTAGCCCGCTCGGTAGCTGGCATGCCAATCTGCTGACCCTGCAGCGGCGCAACTGTGTGCTGTTGGTGCATGATCAAACCCGCTTTCCCTTGTTTATTCCCGCCTTGAAAAAGGCCGATCTGGCGAACTTTAACTGGTGGTTCTGCGATGCCTTGATGAATACGCTATTGAAGTGCGGCGCCACGGACAGACTGATGGATCAGGCCGCTGCCATGTTGCACTGTTTGCACGTGGATACGGTCTGTGATCGCTCGGTGCAGGGCACCATGAACCAGATGGGGGTGACATTGAGCACATGCTCAACTATGACTCGGTCGATGTGGCCGAGATTACCGGCTATCGCGTGGGTGCCTGGCTGGCGCACCGGCCCTGCACGGTGAAGGGACGAAAGGACTGCGTCTGGCCGGACAGGGAATTTTTTGCACTGTTGGAAGGTGCTGCGATGTCTGGCCCTGTGCCTGACAATGTGATTAAGTTAGAGGCCTGCAGAAAATAAAAATTACTTAACCCGCTGGATGCGCGGGTTGTGAAGTGGTCGGTTTAGGGGGTGGCCGTCAACCATGTCGTTTAATGAAGCCAAGCTGGGACAAGCCATCATTGATCTGCTACCCCCACACCAAGGTCGGGTTGATACTGGTGCTGGCAGATCATGGGTATCCTCCGGTAGATCGGGACGAAGGAAGTCTTCGAGCAGGCGGAAAACTTTAAAAGTATCAGAGCGCATCTTAGAGCCACATAAGAATATCCCGAAGGAGTGGTAAATGAAGATCGGTACGATCTTGGAGAAAATTGACGAAAAGCAGTTGTTCATTCCCGCGTTTCAACGCGAATATGTATGGAAGAGAGAGGACGCCAAGCAATTGATAGATTCGCTGGTGAAGGAATATCCCACCGGAACTATGTTGACGTGGGAAACCTCGCATCCACCCGAGCTGAAGGGTGATCACCAGTACTCAGCGCAGCAGGGCGCAGTAAAGTTACTGTTGGATGGGCAACAACGTATAACCACACTTTACATGTTGATACGCGGCGAAATTCCGCCGTACTACACCTTGCCAGAAATCGTCAATGATACTAGAGGCCTATACGTCAACCTAAAGACGCTCGAACTCTCGTACTACATGAAATCCAGAATGGAAAATAACCCGGCCTGGCAGAATATCACCGATATCTTTTCTGGTTCGATCGATACCTTTGGCTTGCAAGACAAGTTCGCTGAGGCGGGCATATCCACATCCATGGAAAGTCTGCGCGAGCTCAACGAAAACATTAATAAAATTCGCCGTGTTGTGGATCGCGAGTTCCCGGAGCAGATCATCCCCCCTAAAGCGACCATCAAAGAAGCAATCGACATATTTTATAAGGTAAATGCAAGCTGCGTGGCGTTAACCGAAGCAGAGCTCGCACTAGCTCAAATATCCGGCTATTGGCCTCAGGCGCGCGATGCATTCAAGGCCAAGTTAGCGGAACTATCAGCGCAGGGTTTTGTACTGAAGTTGGACTTTCTGGTCTACGCATTGCTCGGGTGCATGTATTCCTTGGGTTCTGAGATGCGGAAGCTTCATGGTGAAGAAAATCTTGAACCTGTCTACGATGAGTCAGGCAATCTGGTACGTCTAGGTATCAAAGAGACGTGGGATATCCTCGATAAGTACACTCTGGACTATGTGGTCAATATCTTGCGCTCAAAAGCGTATGTGGACCATACAGCAGAGATAAACTCCGTGTACGCCCTTATTCCAATGATTGTGTTCTGTTTCGATCGTTATACGGAAGCAATTCCTGAGCAGCAATTGCGAAGGTTGGTGAAGTGGTTCTACTACTCCCAAGTTAGGGCTCGGTACATAAGCCAGTTACCTCAAAAACTAGACTTCGATATCAGGATTATTCGAGAGTCCGATCGTCCTTTTGAGGAGCTTCTGGGCGTCATTGCGGAAGACAAGCGGCTGGAGATACAGCCAGATGAATTTACCGGTCGGTCGGTATCGCACCCCTTTTTCGGCATGATGAAATGGTATCTCAAGAGTCAGGGGGCTGTGTGTCTCACTACTGGACTTGGCATCCATAAGCCGATGGGCGAAAAGTATCAGCTTGAGAACGATCACATATTCCCATTTTCTGTGTTGAAGAAATCGGGCTACGGCCGTGAAAATAGAATCAAATACTCACTTGCCCAGGAGTTCACCAACAGGGCAATTCTTACCCAAGTGGCCAATAGACGGAAGTCTGCGAGGTTGGCTAGTGACTACCTCTCCGAGATCAAGAGTACTTCTCCGATGGCCCTGGAGAAGCAGTGCATACCGACCGATGAAGAGCTTTGGTCAATCGAGAACTACGAAGAGTTCCTGAAGGCGAGGCGAGAGCTGTTGGCCACCAAAATTAATGCTTACTTGGAAGGGCTTGCCGTAGAACACGTAGAAGATTATGGCCGGGCCACTATCGAGGAGCTGCTGGCAGAAGACGAAAACTCTGAGTTGGAGTTTAAGTCTTCATTGCGCTGGGACTACCAACAGGGCTGCGTAAACAAAGAGCTAGAGAAGATAATTGTAAAAGCGGTCGCTGCCTTTGGTAATTCGCCGGAGGGCGGCACTTTACTCATAGGCGTTAATGACGAACGTCAGGCCTTGGGTCTGGAGAATGACTACACAAGCTTAAACGGCGACAAGGACAAATTTGAACTTCATCTGCGAACGTTATTGGCTAACAAACTTGGCTCTGCATACGTGGCGAGCGGAGTGAAGACTACATTTCCCGCCGTTAATGGGCTGGAAATCTGTCAGGTCGATATCGCACCTTCTAAAAAACCTCTTATCGTTGATATCAAGGACAAGAACGGGGTCGCCTCTGAGAAGTTCTATGTGAGGGACGGGAATAAATCAAAGGAATTGACGAGGAGTGAATACGAAGACTACCGGATCGACAGGTTTGATTAGCTCTCTTGAGTTCCACTAGACATAATAGCAAGTTGGTTCGTATGCCTCGTGAGAGGTGTTGATGGGTGGTCGATATGTAAATTTTGGGGAGTCGGTGTTTGAATCATTGCCAAATCTCCAGCGCAGTTTTATAGGGGTATATTTTAAATGTCCTCTCCTGGTATAGGTTTCTGTCTCGTGTTTGATTATTTCACGGTTTGTCCTGATCTATCGGCATTTGGCATTGTTTAGCCTGACTGCGCCTGGTAAGGGCCGAGTTGTTCCGCCAAAATCTGATGAAAATCGATAATGCTGGATTCATAGGTGCCGAATAGCAGTTTCTCATTGGCGCCGGAACTCATCCCGATTTGTGCCTGTTCACAAACAAACAGATCTTCAGCCTGAAACACACCGTTTTCAATAATACTGTAGGCGCGCTCCCAGTGTGCAGCGGCTTTTTCATCCTGAGGTGGTTCTGGAATCAGGCAGCCGTGCACGCAAACGGTTTTGCTGGCGCTCTGTGGAAACAGTGTCAGGTAGCTGATGTAATCCGGGTGAACAATTAGTGTAGTGTTCGGGTACAGAAAAAAAGCGCAGCTTGCATGATGCCGTAAATCCCAGTCTTGTTCTGGCAGTGAGAGAGCATCGCTAAATTCCTGACGGGCAACTACTGAAATGATGTTGTCACCTTTGCGTTCACTTTTGGCAACGCAATCCAGAAACAACGGACCAACGGTTTTACGGTGCAGGCGAACAACGTGATAGCCGTCGAGAAAGGCCTCGATAATCAGCTTCCAATT
>JBFKDP010000316.1:0-4757 GCA_041619575.1 Litorivivens sp. | reverse complement strand
TTTACCCCGCAATTTGAAGGCCTTGAAAATCTGTATAAGAAGTACAAAGACAAGGGGCTGACCATCTTGGGCTTTCCGTGCAACCAGTTCGGCAAGCAGGATCCCGGCAGCAACGGCGAGATTCAGGAATTCTGCCAGCTTAACTACGGTGTCAGTTTTCCAATGCACGCCAAGGTCGAGGTGAATGGCGATGACACTCACCCTTTGTTTCAGCATTTAAAAAAGGCGGCCCCCGGCATAATGGGCAGCACCAAAATCAAGTGGAACTTCACCAAGTTTCTGATAGACCGTGAAGGCAATGTCGTTGAGCGCTTTGCGCCGGCAACAGCGCCCGAGAAAATCGAAGAGAAAATTTCAGCCCTGCTGTAACACTCGAATGTACAAGCGGATTCCTACGCAGCGTGGGAGTCCGGCTTGCCTGCAAAACCGCCTCTGCCGCAACAACCCTTTTTAAGACAAACTGTACACCCGAAATCCGTCCCGTTCGGCCACGGCTTGGCAGCTCGCAAACAGCGACGCTGCGCGCTGTTCCAGACCAATGAACTGATTCACGACAAATACGGCCAGCCCCCCGCGTTTCAAGCGTGCTTTGGCAGATTGCAGAAATTGCAGTGTCAGATCACCGTGAATATCAAAGCCCTTGTGAAAAGGGGGGTTGCAAACCACCAGATCAAATTGCTGTGTCAGCGCCGCGCCGCAGTCATCGGCGAGCACTTCCCCATCTATCGCATGCAGCGCGAAATTTTTCTCACAGGCAAGCAGCGCCGTAACATTATTGTCAGTAGCAACAATACGCGCTGCGGGAAAATACTGCTTAGCCATCACCGAGAGGTAACCGTAGCCGCAACCGATGTCCAGCACATTTTCAATGGGTTGAGGATGCGCCTCAGCAATCGTGATTAGCTGCTCAGCCAGCAGTGCACTGCCGCTATCAATTTTTTTCCAGCCATAAACACCGGGTTTACTGTAAAGCGGTGGTTCAGTGCTGATGCTGCGCAGGGTGTGGTAATCACTGTCATCCAGCCGTGTCTCCGGCTGTTTGTGCTTATGAATACTTGCCAGCAAGGCCCCACCCGCCAGCTTCTTGATGGATTTGGCCGAACCGACCATCTGGCTGGCTTTCTCAATATAGGTTTTCGCGCCATCACTTTTGAAGCCACTCAGCGCCAGGTGGCCACCGACGGGCATGCCAGACAGCACCTCATTGATAAGGTTATGAACCAGTGCCTTTTCTTTAGAAACCCGGTAGTAAACGCGTTCCGGAAGGTCTGCAGGTAGAACAAAATCATTCAGGTCGCAGCCAAAGCCTGACGATTGCATGCGTCGGGCTACGTCGAAACGGTTAGTAATCACCTGCAACTGGGCGTTGGGCGGCGGTGCCTCAAGGCAGTGTTCGTCAGCTAGCAGAAGGCCGGGGCGACTGTGATCGATTGCCCCGTACAAAGCCTGCAGGGGAGCATCATTCATGAGGCACTCCCACTTCGGGCGCGTCGTCTACGGCGCGACGACTTGCCAGTGCCTGCTGCACCTCCACCTCAGACAGTGAGCGGTATTCCCCTTCGGCAAGCGCAGTATCCAGCACAAGCTCTCCGACCGCTTCGCGGTGCAATGAAACCACCTTGTTATCCACCGCTTCGAACATTCGCTTAACCTGATGAAATTTACCCTCACAGATATCGAGCAGGGCTTCGTGCGGGCCAACAATTTCCAGCAGTGCCGGCAGGGTGCGTTGCTTGCGCCCGGCGATAAAAACCCCTTTCTCGAAACGCTCAACCAAAGCGCGATCCAGTGGCAACTCCGTACCCACGCGGTAGCGCTTGTAGCAGCGCTTTCGCGGAGACATAACCTGATGCGCCCAAGGGCCATCGTCGGTAATCAACACCAGTCCGGTGGTATCAATATCGAGACGGCCTGCGATATGAAGCGATTCGACGTTATCCTCAAACACCAGATCCATAACTGTCGGATGACGGCGATCCCGCGTCGCACAGACATGGTCCTGAGGCTTGTTCATCATAAAGTAGCGATGCTGAACCTGCCGCAATGGGTGTCCGTCTAGAGCCAGCACAGCGTCGGGATTGACCAACTGTGACGCGTCAGTGACGATCGTACCGTCCACACTGACCTGCTCGTGCTTGATCAGGCGCTTGGCATCACTGCGGGAGTAATCCGTCACGCTGGCCAGGTATTTATCCAGCCGCAGAGGTTTGTCCACAGACAACTTACGGGCCACGGCGCTCTACCGCGACAGCATCAGTGCTCACGCGTCGCATGAAATTCAATGTCGGGATAACGCTCTTGGGTCAGCTGCAAGTTGACCCGTGAAGGCGCTAGATAAGTCAGGTGGCCACCACCGTCAATGGCCAGGTTGTCGCTGCATTTACGCTTGAAGTCTTCCAGCTTCTTGTTGTCCGCACATTCCACCCAGCGTACCGTATGCACATTGACGGGCTCGTATAGCGCTTCGACCTTGTACTCGTCTTTGAGGCGATAGGCCACCACTTCAAACTGCAGGATGCCGACCGCGCCCACGACCAGATCAGCATTATTCAGCGGCATAAACACCTGTGTTGAGCCCTCCTCTGCCAGCTGTTGCAGACCTTTTTGCAATTGCTTGGCCTTCATCGGGTCGCGCAGGCGAATACGCCGAAATAGCTCCGGCGCAAAATGCGGGATGCCGGTGTACTTGAGCAGTTCCCCTTCGGTAAAGGTGTCACCTAGCTGGATGGTACCGTGATTGTGCAAGCCGATAATATCACCGGAAATTGCTTCTTCCACAAGCTCCCGATCACCCGCGACAAAGCTGACCGCGTCGGCAATTTTTACATCCTTGCCCACACGCACATGCTTCATCTTCAGACCCTTGGTGTAGGCACCGGAACAGACACGCAGAAAGGCGATGCGATCGCGGTGGCGCGGATCCATATTTGCCTGAATCTTGAAAACAAAACCACTGAACTTTTCTTCAGTCGGCTCGACACTGCGCGACTCAGTCTCGCGCGGCAATGGCGGCGGCGCCCACTCGACAAAACCGTCCAGCATTTCGCGCACACCAAAATTAGCCAGTGCAGTCCCAAAAAAGACCGGTGTCATCTTGCCCGCCAGATAGGCGTCGATATCAAATTCATGACTGGCGCCGCGCACCAGTTCGATCTCATCCAGAAACGATTCATGTTCGTCGCCCAACAAAGCTCTGGCCTCATCAGACTCCAGGCCCTGTATCTGAATATCTTCAGGTATGGTTCGGCCCTGTCCTGCTTTGAACACGTGGAGCGTATCCGTGTAGAGGTTGTAGACCCCCTTAAACTCACGCCCCATACCCATAGGCCAATTGATCGGTGCACCCTGAATTTCCAGCACGGATTCAATTTCGTCGAGCAACTCAATCGGGTCGCGAATATCCCGGTCCATTTTGTTGACGAAACTGAGTATCGGCGTATCACGCAGTCGGCAGACGTTCATCAACTTGATCGTTCGGTCTTCGACGCCCTTGGCACCGTCAATAACCATCAGCGCCGAATCGACTGCCGTCAGTGTGCGGTAGGTATCTTCAGAAAAGTCTTCATGACCCGGTGTGTCAAGCAGGTTGACGACACGCTCTTTGTAGGGAAATTGCATCACCGATGAGGTAATCGAAATACCCCGTTCCTGCTCCATGGTCATCCAGTCTGAGGTCGCGTGCTTATCCGATTTTTTACCTTTGACGGAGCCGGCAACCTGGATCAACTGTCCAAACAGCAGCAATTTTTCAGTAATGGTGGTTTTACCCGCATCCGGGTGCGAAATAATGGCAAACGTGCGGCGTTGGGCAACGGCGTCGGTAAAACGGCTCATGAAAGCGGGTCACTGTTGTGGTCATAAATGAGGCGCGGATTATAACCGCTCAGGCAGGCGAAACACGAATTCTGCGCCGTGTGGACCACAACGGCTAGCTGGCCCGTTTAATGCATCGTTTGAACACAGCCGTCGACGGGATCCACGGCCTGAATGGCGCCGGTTCTGTCACGCACCTGTAAGCAGCGGGCAGTATGCTCAGCCACTTATACCAAGCAGGCATCCTGGAGGATTCAGAATGACTCACGACTTTCCGGCCGCACCACGCACCACCCTTGAACAGCTCGCGGGCAAAAACCTGCTTATTACCGGCACAACGGGTTTTTTGGGCAAGGTGATACTCGAAAAGCTGATCCGCGATGTTCCGACCATTCGCGGCATTTACCTGCTAATTCGCGGGAATAAGACACACCCGACCGCACGCGAGCGCTTTATCAGCGAAGTCGCTTCAGCCTCGATCTTTGGCCCCTTACGGGCACAGAGTCGCAGTGCCTTCGAGCAGGTCTGCCGGGACAAGATACACTGCGTCACAGGCGAAGTGACAGAGCCACTGTTTGGTCTGGATGAGTCCGAGTTCGACCAACTGGCTAACAAGGTCGATGTCGTTATGCACTCCGCGGCCAGCGTCAATTTTCGCGAGCGGCTCGATCGCGCGCTGAGCATAAACACCCTCTGCCTGCACAATATTGTGGCCTTTTCAGAGCGCGGCGGCTCCATTCCGGTGCTGCAAGTCTCAACCTGCTATGTCAACGGCTTTAATCGGGGCGATATCACCGAAGCTTTCTGCCCGCCTGCGCGCAGCGAATTGCCTCGCGATGACCAGGGTTTCTACGATACCGATGCGGTGGTGAAAGAACTGCAGTCGAAAATTGCAGACCTGTCCGGGCAGTATCGGCATCGAGCCCTGGGAGAACAACTGGTCC
>JBFKDP010000315.1:0-4759 GCA_041619575.1 Litorivivens sp. | reverse complement strand
GTTGCCGCACAACAAGTCGCTGCAGGTGACGTTTGACCCGCCACCCATTTTTGCTGCCGCAAAAACGGGCGTCGCCTCAAACGCACCTGAGCTCAGGCGTTAGGCACCTAGAGGGACTGCCGTGCAACATCTTGGAATCTATTTCCCAGACGACCCGGAATACTGGAATGAACAGTACGTATCAGCGATTTCATCGCCAGAAGAGTGGCTAAAGTCAGCCGACGATCTCCTAGGCACGCTAGATGTGCTCCTTCCGCAGGTATTAGACACATTTAGGGGGCTGGCCTCACCCGATAGCTCACGTGTTCCTCAACTTCATGCCGTTCGCACCTATTTGATGCTGGCGGCTTTCATGTTCGAGAACTTGTTAAAGGCACGCATACTTGCTCACGGGCATCTATCGGACCACGATTTTTCACAGGGTTTACCCCGCAATCTGAACACCCACAACCTTTTGAAGCTTGCAGATATGCTGCAAAATCATCTAACGCTCACAGATGAAGGTCGAGACCTCCTCGTGCGGTTGTCAGAGTATGCGTATTGGGCGGGTCGGTATCCTGCTCCGACGTCGGTGGAGGGCATCAAGCCGGTGCAATTCACTAGCTGGGCTTCTGGGATAAGCCGAACCATACGAGGAACTGACCCAAGGAACATAGAACTCTTGGCCGTCGAGTTATATCGCCAAGCAGGTCGGACATTACCTGTAACAAGGCCCACATCACTGATGCCAGAGAAACCTCAGCATTGGGAAAGCGTAGTCTTGTCTGGGCCGGTCAAACCCACGCCGGTTGGTGCAGCCGGTGCCTAACAAATCGCTGCAGGTGACGTTTGACCCGCCACCCACTTTTGCTGCCGCAAAAGCGGGTGTCGCCTCAAACGCACCTGAGCTCAAGCGTTAGACACCAGAAAAAATGCATATCCGACCTTACGAGGAATCCGACAGGCAGCAGTTGATCGACCTTTGGCGAAAGGCGCTCCCCGATGATTCGCCTCACAATGATCCGCCGGGTGTTATCGATGCAAAACTCAAGGTTGATCGACTTCTTTTTGTGGGCGAAGAAACTGGCGAAATTGTCGGTTCTGTCATGGCCGGTTATGACGGTCATCGGGGCTGGCTTTATTCTGTTGCGATCGACCAAGACGCGCGGCGAAAAGGTTTGGGAAGCAGTTTGGTTCAACACGCAGTCGCTGAGCTCCGGAGCTTAGGCTGCGTCAAGATCAATCTACAGGTTCGTAGCAGCAACTCTGCAGTTGTGGCGTTTTACGAATCGCTTGGTTTCAAAATAGAAGATCGCATCAGCATGGGGCTTTTGCTGCCGTCCAATCATGCGCCAGCGGAGCCCGGTTCAGATTCGATCGATATCCGCGCCTTCGTCATCGAAGACTATCCGTTAGCCTTGTCATTGTGGTCTTCGATAGAAGGGCTTGGGCTAAATGAATCAGATACGCCCGAAGCAGTATCCGCCTTCCTCTCACGTAACCCAGGGTTCAGTGCCGTCGCAGTTACTGGCACAGGCGCAGTAATTGGAACAATCCTATGTGGCCACAATGGTCGAGCGGGTTCTATTCAGCACCTGGCCGTGGCTGAAGCACTCCGAAATCGAGGGGTGGCGAAACGTCTAATCAATTACGCTTTCGAACGACTAGCTGAAGCAAACATTCCTCGTTGCAACATATTCGTGTACAACGACAATGACGAGGGGAATTCATTCTGGTTAAAGAACGGGTGGAGCGATCCAAGCACATGGCGAGTGCTGCAAAAGCACGTGGAAAAAGATGGCCAAGAATCAAGCAAAAATGCTTAAGGTTCTTCGGCTTACCGGCGGTGCGCTGGTGTCTAACAAATCGCTGCAGGTGACGTTTGACCCGCCACCCACTTTTGCTATCGCAAAAGCGGGCGTCGCCTCAAACGCACCTGAGCTCAGGCGTTAGCTTTCACGAAACATGGATTCCAATCTCAAACAAAAAATCGCTGACGATCTAAGAAAATCTGGATTCTCATCAGAAATGATAGTTTCGAGCAGATTGCTAGCTAGTGGGTGGAAGTGCTCAGTGTCGGGTGGCTACTTCGACCATGATGAGAAGAAAAGCCGAGAGATCGATATTAAGGCGTACTTTGTTCAAAGAACTGGGAAGCTGCGGGTGTCCCTCGAGTTCGACATGTTTATTGAGGTTAAGAAATCGAAGGCCCCGTGGGTGGTCTTCAGAAGTCGCGACGAAGAGGATGCAACAGCTTATTGGCACAACCCCTCCTATGCCGATCGTCTGGGCTTCGAGCCATATCAACTGTCAGATGTTCTAGGCGAAACCTCATTGGGCAACAAGCTGGGATGGCTGGGTTATGGAGTGCATGAGGCTTTTAAATCACCAAACGACACAGGGCGTTGGTTTACTGCTGCTGTAGCTGCTTCGAAAGCAAGCGATCATCAGGAACGAGTCTATAAAGAGATGGGGTATCCAGGCAAAGGCAAGAGTTTCCTGGTGATGTGTACTCCTGTCGTTGTGCTAGATGGCGTCTTATGCTCTGCCCAACTCGATGCTAATAATGAAGAACCGTTGGTTGAGCAGATTCAGTACGCCACGGTTAGTTTGGAGTATGAAACTGAAAGTTACACCAAGCGATGTTATAGGGTTGATCTAGTTCAGATTGATAGTTTGGCGGATTATCTGAAGCATCAGAAGAAGCGGGCAAAGTTGTTGTTTAAAAAGCAATGCGAGGTATTTGATAAGGAGTGCGGAGTGACGGGTGAAAGCTAACAAATCGCTGCAGCGGACATTTGACCCGCCACCCATTTTTGCTGACGCAAAAACAGGCGTCGCCTCAAATGCCGCTGAGCTCAGGCGTTGGGCGGCGAGTGCTAGCGCTTCCAATCCTGTCGTGTCTTAACCCAGTGATGATCTACCTGCCCATGGAACAAGCGTGAGCGTCAACCTGTCACTTAAGCCATATGGCTTGAAGTTTGTTTCAACGGCTTCCGAGTTGGCCTACAAAGCATGGCGCGACCCGCAATTGGTACCACTTTTGCGGGTCGTGGCCGTCGCATCACTCCTGGTGTGGGTCGTCTTTCCCATATGGGGACATCTGTCATGGAGTATTGATTATCTGACGGGGTACCGGCCATACATTGTTGGCAGCTTCATCCCAGTGTTTTTCCTGGCTGTATTTGTTCATCGCACCCCACTGCGACGATGGCCGGTGCTCATATTCTGTCTCGGCAATTCCTATATTGGCTTTATGAGCGTCATCGCGCTGTTTCTCTGGGAATTGGAGACCGTTGGTGGCGCAGTTGGGGTAGCCATTATTTACAACCTGTGGATGCCATTTATGCGCATTCCACCTATCCCGGCCATGGTCGCCATGAGTGCCTATATGGCTCCACTCGCTGCTGAGCTCATGCAAGCGTTTGAGAGAAGGGATATCAGCGCAGCAGATGGCTGGGGGTATATGGGCTGCGTCGTCGCTACTTATGTGATTGTCGCGGTTACAGCCGTTGCCATTGAGCGTTTCTCGCGCCGGGCGTTCATTAAGGAGCAGTTGCTGGCGCAACAGCAAAGTTTGCTAGAAGTACAACAGCTGCAGACACTGCATACGCAGTCACTGATTCGTCGCTACGTGCCGCCTGCCGTAGCGAATCAAATCATCGAAGGAAACGAAGCTGAAATCAGCGAGCCTAGGCGTCAGAGGGTCACTGTGATGTTTTCAGACATTGTCGGATTCACCGATATTGCGGACCGTGTCGAGCCTGAAGTAATGACGCAAGTACTTAGCGAATACATGTCCAGTATGGCGGGTTTGATTGAATCTCACGGCGGCACCCTGAACGAATTTGCCGGCGATGGATTGATGGCGCTGTTTGGTGCCCCAAATGCCATGGAACCTGAGGTTCAGGCACGCAGTGCCGTGATTGCCGCCATGGCCATGCAGCAAAGAATGCCTGAGCTAAACGAGCAGTGGCGGAAGCTGGGTTTGGGCACAGAACTGAAGGTTCGCATGGGCATCAACACCGGCATGGTCAGTGTTGGGAGTTTCGGATCAGAGGGCCGCATGACCTACACTGCGATTGGTCTTCAAACCAATATTGCCTCACGTATCGAATCCAAAGCGGCGCCAGGTGAAATCCTGATCAGTGACGCCAGCTATCAACTCATTTGTGAGCAAATTGAATGTGAGCTGCGTGGCGAAGTGGAATGCAAAGGTGTGCACTTTCCGGTGAAGGTGTATGCGCCAAGTCTAGGGTGACAGGTCCATATGATATTTTTGAAGTCCGGGTTGGGAGTGTCGCCGCCCAACAAATCGCTGCAGCGGACATTTGACCCGCCACCCATTTTTGCTATCGCAAAAACGGGCGTCGCCTCAAATGCCGCTGAGCTCAGGCGTTGGGCGTCAAGGAAACCACGGTGGCTGTGAAGCGAATGCTTCGTGATCGCATAGAGGGGCTCACATACCTTGTCGGTCTCTTCGCGCTTGCCGCTGCTTATTCTCAATTGGACGCGGCGCTTTCTGATGTTGCGTTCGTGATCGTTGCTGTTCTTTGGCTCGTTACGATCCGAATAATTGGTGGATTGCTACGGGCTTCCTTCTCTCGTGAGCCGGGGGAAGATTATTGGTCACGAGCTTCAGTCTCCGCCCTGCTTTGCACCCCATTTCTCGATACGGATCTCCCAAGCGACCGTGCTAAAGCGAACGACGAGCTACAAAGAAGGGGGCTCTCGCCATTTGTGGTTCGTGTTCTCAGAATCATCTGTGGCATTGGCCTTT
>JBFKDP010000314.1:0-4773 GCA_041619575.1 Litorivivens sp. | reverse complement strand
TTCGCCAAGCTGCGATTCAACCCAGATTTTGCCCCCCAGTAGATCGACAATCTTTTTGCAGTGAGCCAGACCAATCCCCGTTCCCTCGTATTCCTGTCGTGAGTGTAGCCGCTGGAAAATCAAAAATATGCGATCACCGTATTGCGGGTCGATACCGATACCATTATCGGTCACTGTAAATCGCCAGCCAGACCCTTCAGGAGACGCGCTCACAGTCACGTGGGGAGCAACCCCAGGCTTATGAAATTTGATGGCGTTTGCCAGTAGGTTTTGCAGAAGTTGGCGCAACTCGTTGCCATAGGTGACTATCTTCGGCAATGCTCCCCACTCCACCTGCGCGCCATGCTCTGTTATTGCAACATCGAGATCTTTGCTAATTTCCGCGAGCAACTGATCGCAATCCACGTTGATTAAACTGGTGTGGGTACCAATACGGGAATAATCCAGCAAGCCCTTGATCAGCTGTGTCATGCGCTGGGAAGCGTCAGTGATGTATTGCAGGTAGGCGTCAGCCTCTGTGTCCAATTTGTCGCCATAGTCTTCAACCAACAGGTCGACAAAACTCGAAACGGTGCGCAGGGGTTCCTGGAGGTCATGCGACGCAATATAAGCAAACTGCTCCAACTCTTTGTTTTTGTTTTCAAGCTGGCGAGCATAACCACTGAGCTCCAGTTCTTTGTCCTTACGCTCTGTGATGTCACGAATCGCCGCAGAAACCAGCAAGCCGGCTTTAGTTTCCAGCGGACTCAGACTAATCTCAACGGGGAATTCCTCGCCGTTTTTCTTCCGACCAAACAGTTCCAGTCCCTGCCCCATCCCCCTGACATTAGGCGTTTTAAAAAAGTGTTGCCGGTGCCCCGGGTGCTTATCCTGGAATCGCTTCGGCATCAGCGTTTCAATCTTTTGCCCAATCAATTCCTCATTGTCATAGCCAAAGAGTGTCTCTGTCTGCTGATTTGCCAACTCGATGTCGCCACTTTCATTGACGATTACCATCGCGTCAGGTGCCGAATTCAGGAGATCTCGAAACTTTTCATCCGCCTCGCGCCGTTCGGTAACATCGCGGATTGAAGCCGAAACCAGCAGGCCCTGCTCTGTTTGCAAGGGACTCAAGCTAATTTCAACGGGGAATTCATCACCATTGCTGTGCAGGGCATAGAGATCAAGGTTTTGACCCATTGAGCGCGCGGCTGGCGCCTCAAAATAATTTTCCCTGTGATGTACATGCCCTTCCACGTAGCGCTTTGGAATAAGCATCTCAACATGGCGCCCAATCAAAGCTGACTTTGAGTAGCCAAACAGCATTTCAACCTGCCGGTTAGCCAACTCAATACGTCCGCGCTCATTGACGATAACAACAGCATCTGGCGCAGACTCAAGCAGGTTTCGAAATAAAATATCCTTCGCCTTATCCTGCTCTCTTAGGCGTCGCTGCTGCAGCAACAGTGCTGTGGTAATCGCAATGGCGAGAATGGACATTACTCGATTGGCAAGAATAGACCAGCTCACCACATCCGGCCCGCTGGCAAAAGTATCAACCACAACCAAGGCAACACTGAGCCAGGCAAATGAAAGCAAGTGATCATAGCGCTCGAATTGGGCGAGCATAAAAATAACGATAACGTACAGCGTACCCACCGCAATCGTTGGCGGAATCAGGAGGTCAAGAACGAAGAAAGCTGTAACAAAGACCCACGAAAACCAGATGATGTGAGTATTGCGTTCCGCTTCCTGCAAATTAGGCATCAAACCTTCCCTGAATGACAGATCAAACGGGCGCCACAAGACGTACTGCAGGCCAGAATAAGAAGTAGACGACAAAGGCCGCTGTATCGCAATACCGATAACATCGTGAGATATACTTACCGTGCCTGGGCTTTTAGCGCTTCGACGGGGTGATTAACGGCTATGCCAAGCGCTTAGTGGATTCGTTCAGACCGATGATAACGATCTCACATTCACGCAATTGACGCGTGTCTTCCCCTACGAATAGCGTTAGCATATTCCTCAAATTCGGGAGGTCCCAATGAAAAAAAACACCACGATTTTTGCCTGTACAGTACTTTCCCTGCTTATCCCCGCTCAACTTACCTACGCTGGGCTGTTCGACAGCGTGGAAAAAGCGTTACCGACACAGCCGGTCGAGAAAGTGGGCACCCCCAATCTCCGGCAACTACTAAAAGTAAATGATGCCCTTCCCAATCGCTATATCATCGTCCTGAAAGATGGTCTCAACACTGAGCGCGTCGCTAATACGCTAATGCGCACCTACGGTGGTCAGGCTGACCTACAATTCACTCGTGTTCTTAATGGCTTTGCCGCCTATCTTAGTAAAGCGCAACTTGGCGCTTTGAGCTTGGATAACGCTGTAAAATACGTCGAACAGGACGCTGTTCAGCGCATCAATGCCCCCGACAAAGATAAACCGCAAGTACAAAATCGTGCTACCTGGGGGCTTGATCGTGTAGACCAGAGGACCCTGCCGCTCGATAAGAGTTTTACCTACACCCGCAGCGGGAAAGACGTTCACGCCTACATCGTTGATACTGGAATACGCAGCGATCACAAGGATTTCAGTGGTCGCCTTGGTGACGGCGTCAATACCAGTGATGATCCAAAGCAGCCGCCAGCGAGTTTGCTTGACCCAATATTCGCCCTGCTCTTCGGTGAAAAAGAAGACCCGAATGATCCCACTGCCGACTGCAACGGGCACGGTACCCATGTTGCAGGCACAGTCGGCGGCAAGGAATGGGGGGTCGCCAAGGCTTCCACGCTCCATGCTGTAAGGGTGCTGAACTGTGAAGGCGCAGGCTCAAATTCAACGGTGATTGCCGGCCTGGACTGGATCGCAAAAAATGCGAAAACACCGGCCGTTGTGAACATGAGCCTTGGCGGCGGCGCCTCAAAAGCCATTGACGATGCTGTCGAAAAACTGATCAAACAGGGTTTGACCGTGGTAGTCGCCGCCGGCAATGAAGACAAGGATGCCTGTCAGTCGTCGCCCGCACGGGCCAAACCTGCCATAACCGTCGCCGCCAGCGACAACCGCGATGCCCGCGCCAGCTTCTCGAACTACGGCTCCTGCACTGACATTTTTGCCCCCGGCAAAGACATTACATCGGCGTGGATGAGTGGTAGCAGCGCAACCAAAACCATCAGCGGTACGTCGATGGCCAGCCCCCACGTGGCCGGTGCCGTTGCCCTGCTTCTCGAGGAAGACCCTAAACGCAAGCCCGCCGAGATTGAAAAACTACTGCTTCGCATGGCTTCCCCAGGCAAAATTTCAGATACCAAGGGCACCCCAAACAAACTGCTCTACACCGGTAAATAAGATAAGGAGAAAATGATGGGATTTGCACTGTCTGATATCACCCTGACCAGCAGCGCTTTTGACGATGGAGGCGCGATTCCTGCCCGATATACTGGTGAATCCGACGATGTTTCGCCAGCGCTCGCATGGAGCAGCGCGCCAGAAGGAACCAAGTCATTTGCCGTGATTTGCCACGACCCCGACGCGCCCCTGGTGTCACCGGGTGGCACCTATGGCTATGTGCACTGGGTACTGTATAACCTACCCGCCAACTGCAAAGGACTGCCTGAAAACTGCCAGGAAGGCACGCCAGGCACTAATGATTTTGGCAAGCCCGGCTACGGTGGACCCATGCCCCCACCCGGCCACGGTGAGCACCGCTACTATTTCTGGGTGCTGGCGCTAGACAAAGATCTGCAACTGGAAGCGGGCCTCCCCCTTTGGCAGCTTCTGGATAAAATCGAGCCCCACCTGATTGGCATGAACCGGCTAGTGGGTACCTACCGCCGCGATTGACGCCACCTCCCTCTATGAAGTCCGCCCCGTTTAAAGGGCGGATGCTTCCTTTAATATCAATTTCTTAAAAGAACTTCCTAGAAATCACCTCCAAACCTGAAGCTTGCTTTATTACGTAATTTGCAAGTATGGCCACAGTGGGCGTAATATTTTAACCATGCACTCATTGCCTAATAGCAAAACCAGTAGCCGCCTCAGCCCGGCGCGACTCATACTCGATCTGCTCGACGCCGACCCGGCCGCCATGAGCAGCGCACAGCGCATTGTTGCCGCTGGCAGCGTTTTTGGTTTCAGCCAGAACCAAATGCGAGTCGCACTGAGTAGACTCACTAGCGAGCGCCTGCTGCGCAAGATCTCTCGTGGTCACTACGCACTTAGTCCCGAAGCTGAAAAGCTGCACAATGAAATCCAGCGCTGGCGGCACCTTGATCAAACAATAGTGCCCTGGACGGGAGGCTGGGGCGTAGTCGTCTGCGGCAACCTAGCCGCTGAGAGCAGCGCCCTGTTTCGGGCGCAACAACGCGCGCTGTCGATGCGGGGTTTGCGACGCTGGCGACCGGGTTTATGGCTCAGGCCGAATAACCTGAAGGGCGGCCTGCAACAGCTGGTCTGCGATCTGCATGCACTGGGTCTAGACGCCATTCAAGGCAGTTTTATCATGAGCGAAACTGACGCCGCCAGTTACGAAGAACTGCTGTCACTGTGGAATACCGAGCAAATAAACTGCGAATATTCAGCCCGGCGCCAGACACTTGGCAGTGCCATTCTGCGACTGCAAGAAACAGTGACCCCCATGCGCTCGAACATTCTGATGGAGACCATGGAGCTGGGCAGTGACACCATTCGCTTTCTACTCAAGGATCCCCTCCTGCCTGATGGCCTGACCGACAGCAAAGCGCGTGCGGACCTCGTTAGCTGCATGGAACGCTATGATCGCTTGGGCCGGG
>JBFKDP010000313.1:0-4802 GCA_041619575.1 Litorivivens sp. | reverse complement strand
CCGGTGAAATCATCGTCACGTCAACGCACGCCTGCAATTCTTGCAGGCTCCACAGATCTCGCATCGGGCATCTTTCATATTGAAGATATCCATCGAGCTATCCAATGGGCCAGATCCGCCGACCAATTCCGTATTCCCCGAAGCCGAGTCGGCGGCGTATGGAAGGTCATCCACCCTTCCATTAAAGTCCGCAACCATGCTGAATCAGACAAAGACTTTGTCAAAATTCTAGAGGGGCGCCTCGAAGGCGATTACTGCCTACACCTCGAATTTGATCACAACGTTGAAAGCTATGGCTGCCAGCCATTCAAAATCCTTGGCGGCCCAAATTGGGCCTTTGATTCCCTTACGCCAGACCAAGTTGTTATTCCGTTTGACGCCCCTCCGTACATTGTTGATTGCAAGCCGAAAAAAGTAGCAAACGCCAAGGTTCCCAAAAGCCGGCACGAGGTATTGCGAGCGGCATTTAAAGCACATGGTGTCGAATTCGTCGTTAAAACTGACGACATTATTCAGCAGCAGCCTCTCCTGAATACCTACCAGTTTCTCTACGGCACCCTGTCCGCCCCTAAAGATCAGCTAGAAAACTGCGCGAAACGTGTAATCCAGTCGATCAAGCAATTCGGGGGGGCGGCAGAAGCCCGGGATCTTAGGAGTTTAGGCGCCGATGACGTCCGTCGCGGATTTGCGTACGCGCACAGCATTGGAGCCCTAAGCAGTGATTTCGAGTGCTTTTACGGCCCGGAATTTCTTATTCATACACTCTAATGGAGATTCACCATGACTAACCTTACAAAAACACCCATGAACGCCCCATCGGATATCAAGATCAGCTCTAGAATCGAGATTGACGGTAAAGAATGGGAGTGTACCAACACCGCCACTGGCCTGAGTAAGAAGCTGAGACTTAGGGAACTCAACGGTAGCAACACCATTGAGCTCACCAGAGAGCACGTTCAGGAGCTTTGGGAAGATGAGCGCGCTGTCATTACACGACACGTCAAAGATGCTCAAACGCGCGCCCTCGAATTGCACAATCTGAACCCTACTGAACGCCGCAATTTTGAGCGCCAGTGCGCTGGCGTCACGCTCATGCTAGAGAGTGAGTCTAAAAAACGGGCCTATGCGTCGTTTATTGATTTCTGTAAACAGCAGAATAAGAGCCTATTAGAGAGTGCAGGCGTAAAACCAAAACCACCTCAAGACATCAAGACTCTGAACAAGTGGATTCGGGAATACCGAAAGTACGGCGATTTCATTTGCTTCATCAAGAAAGACCATCGCACACAGTATCGCCCGACCCACTTTCCCGAGGAAATTGAAGAGTTAGTTGAAAAGGCAATTTACTTGTCTTACTCAACCGATCGAAAGCCAAAAATGTCGAAGGCTTTCCGCTCCCTTGTATCCATGGCCAAAGCAACATTTGACCTAACGGAAAAGGAAGCTAAATCTGTTCTGCCCAGCTATCGAACATTCGCTCGCCGAATTGAAAAATCAGATCTTTTCCATGTGCTTGAGAAGCGGCACGGAAAACTATTCCTGAGAAGAAGAACTGGTTACGGTAAAAAAACCGGGTATCCGCCCTTTATCGGCGGCCGAGTCGAAGTTGACTGCAACCGCGTGGATGTAATGGTCTACGACGAGTTTCTGGGTCGCTGCTACCGGCCATGGCTTATGGTAATGATCGATTCCCACACCCGATGCATTATTGGGTGGGATCTATCAATGACCGCGCCGAGTGCCTCGAAGGTAGCCAGAGTCCTGAAAATGGCGATCGGGGCTGATGGCTACCCCTATCGCTGCATTCCCGCAAATATCATCGTCGACAATGGCAGCGAGTTCATCAACAAAACGCTACGAGATCAGTGCTCTGTACTGGGCATCCGTATTCAGTATGCGCCTCCGTATACCCCAAAAGGAAAGCCAGTCGTTGAACGTGTCTTTCGAACATTCAATGAGATTTTCTTCCACCAAATCCCCGGAACGACCTTTTCAAATCCGCAAGATCGCGGGGACTATGACTCGGAAAAAAACGCTTCTTACACTCTGAAGAAGCTCAATGAACGTTGGGTTCAGTGCCTAGAAGTCTATCATGCCCAGTACCACCGAGGCATCGAGAACACACCCAAGCAAGCCTGGGCGGATGTCCAGGCTATCCCAGAGCTTGCAGTAGAAACGCTTCCGGAACGGGAAGCCAAGCTATTTGGCATGAAGACAGCTACCTGCACGATCTCTGGCAACAGAGTTCGTTACAACAACCTGTTCTGGACATCACCAGCGCTTGTTGAATTAAACATGAACTTACAAAGAAAAATTGCGGAAAAACTCCCCAGCCGCAAAGAATCGCCTAAGGTACTGCTGCGCTACAACGAGGATGACCTTACGTACGCCTATGTTAGCGACCCTAAAGATACCCACAATCCGATCATGTGCGACTCTGTAAACGAGTCCTACCAGGCAGGGCTGACGATGGATGTGCACAATTATCTTATGAAGGACACGAGGGCTCGCAAGGCAATCCTTGAAGACGAATCTGAAGCATTTCGTATTCGCGCTGAATTCGAAAATCTTCTTGAAGATGATGCAGTAACTGGCGGCAAGAAAACCAAACGCAAACGCGCACAACTTGCCGACTCAGCACAGCGATCTAGAAACGCACGCGAACAAATCAGCGGTGTTATCGATACTGACGACTATCTCTACTCAGAGTATATCGACCAGGAAGACGTATTCAATCCGGAAGTCGACCCTGACGAAGACTACTAAAACCAACCCTACTGAAAACAGGAGAAATCTATGTCCACATACGATCGTGCAGCTATTCGAAGCCTTAAAAAGCGCCGGGTGAAACATCCCGGCTACCGCCTTCTAACAAATTTATTTTAATAACACTATAACGACTCTGTCGACAGCGGAGACGAGTTCGAATTTTTCGGTGCGTACGTCATTACGGCGCCTACGCGTTCAGGAAAAACGGCAACTGTTGAGGATTTCATGAGCAACCACCCGAGCACCGTCGAAAAGACTGAGCGGGGATCTCAGCTACACGTGCCCGTAGCACATATCCGAGTCAGAACTGCAGCCACCCTGAAGGACTTCATCTCGGAAACCTGCGTGGTTATTGGAGTAATCCCCGGTTCAAAATCCAGCCGAGCTGAGCTCACAATTAAAGTTCTAGAAGGACTCAAAGCAGCGCGAACCAAAATGTTCATCGTGGATGAAACTAACATTGTTCACGATTCGAAGGGCCCCGCTGAGCGCATTCATATCCGTAACTTCATCAAGGAGCTAGTCGATGAGAGCGGCATTCCCATCGTATTCGTGGGCACTCCGTCATCCATGTCTTTCTTTAAATCTGACGGCCAGACACATGGTCGAGTAGAGGAATACGTTGAAGTACCACCATTCCTAGCTCCAACCAGTAAGGACACCCCTATGTTCAAAACAGTGAAAAGGTATCTGGAGTTTTTCGCGGAGGATTGCCAATTAGCGCTCGCCAAGGATTTTGATCTACTTGGATTCAGCCAACGAATCTATCTTGCATCGGGAGGCCGGATGGGCGGCATCAAAAAGGTATTTGTTGACTGCGCGAAGGATGCGTTAAAAAGCAGAAAGTCCACGCTGACGTTGGGCGACTTCGCGGCGTCCTATAAGCGCCGAAAGGCTCCCTTCGAACTCCCGTCATCAGGTAACCCCTTCATGCTAGAAGCTTCTAGCCTTGCGGGGTTGATGAAAAAATACCCTCGACCTATTGAGACTGCCTCGTGAGCCAGACTACTGCGTTCGTACCCTACGCTCTCCCGAGGGAGAGCGTAGGAAGCGTCATGCTTAGACTTAGCCAAGCACACACAGAACTGCCGTCATCGTTTTTCTACGAGATGGGCCACCGGAACACCTACATCCCAAAGGTCGTCCGCGACGCCACATCAGGAAAACCTACGCCTCTCGACCGGTACGTCAACTTCGAATCGTGGTCGATTTCTAAATACATTCGGCGAATGGCAGCACAACGAAGCGGTAAGCAATGGATGTCATTCAAGTACGCTAAGCTGTGTATCGATTGTGCAAAAGAAGGATTCCTTCCTGAAACACACGACTACCATTTAATTACATGCTGCACCCGCCATAAGCTTAAACTTCTAACCCACTGTACTCATTGCGGCGACACACTTCGCTGGAATCGCTATGGGCTTACACGCTGCCATTGTTTCGAAGTTATTTCTGAGAGATCGTTAGCCGACGAGCTAGAGCTGACCATCGCAACTCGCCTTGAGCATTGGATCTATGAGGGTGAAGTCGACAAACTGGAGGCCTATAGCGCGATTTCCATGGTGCTCACCGAGAGATTCGGAATCAAAGACTCGCACTACGCAGTCGTTAGCTATATCGATGGTTGCGGCAAAGCGCTAGCAAATCAGCTCGCCCCGTACTACAGAAACAGCCAGCCATTGACCGCGCGCGCACTTATCTCCCCGCTGGCACAAGCACAAAGTAAGTCCCTTAGGATGGCACTGCCTGCTCTGGCCAAAGCCATCGAGCGTAATACATCCAGCCTTCCCAATAGAAGCTTACCGGACGACTACTACCTAACGCGATCAGAGCTGCTGTACGCATTGGGCTGCAAACCCGATACGGTCGACTCCCTACTTGCCAAAACCCTGAAGTCTACGTATTCATCCGGTAAATCCGCGCGCCGGCATGTTCCGCTGACGGAACTTCAACGACTATTCAGTCTATATGAAGGTAAACCTTCGCGAGGCGTCAACACCATCCGACTGACCGAACTCGCGGCCAAGCAAAGT
>JBFKDP010000312.1:0-4826 GCA_041619575.1 Litorivivens sp. | reverse complement strand
TGGCAAAACTCTGTTCGAGCATGCTCCGGTCTGTTGCCAGCGACATGCGCGCCAAAATCAAGGAAATGCGCAGTCCGGCGTAAACACGGTAGTAGTGCAGCTTGTCGTAGTTTAGGCCGGTCAGCGAAGACCACAGTTCTGCGGTTTCCTGCTCGGACGGAAAGCCTTCAAGGCGCGGAACACCAATTCCGTGGCAGAATAATTCATCCATAAAAATCCACCAGGCCAAGTCCTGCTGTGGGTCACCGACGCAGAGCATTTCCCAGTCGAGTAGGGTCGCCACTTCATTGCTGCCGTTGGCAAAGATAACGTTGGCCATACGGGAGTCGCCCCAGCATAAACGCTGGCATTGCTCCTCAGGCTGATTGGCGCGCAACCATTGCAGGCCAAGTTCACAATCTTCATTTCTCGCACCTTCCAGTCCCCACTCCATGTAGTGCTCCCAGTAAGTGAGCTGCTCATCAAATGACTTGGGGAATGGATATTTTTCGATAAACTCAGATAGCGGTGCCACTGAAGGCGATTGCTGGTGGAGCGTTGCCATCATACTCACGGCGCTATTCCAGAGCGCGGCACGATCTTCAGGCGCAGCCTCCAGTAACCAGCCGTCCATGTGATAGGGGGGCATGTCGGGTGGAATGCGTCCGTCAGTACGATGCATGATGTAAAAGGGAGTGCCAAGGAGTGTACCGCTCGTTTCCTGGGCGACCAGCCCTGGCACCTTCAAGCCCGGAATCTGACGCAAGGTCTCCATTGCGGCGTACTGCATGGGCAGGTCGTATTCGGGGAAGGCGAGTTTATCGCCCTGTGCTTGCAGACGCGCGACCATCGGCAGGGATGCAGCGCCACCATCCAGTTCGCAGTCAAACAGAAGGGTGATGTTCGACATGCCGGTATTTTCCGGAATTGTGACTGACGCTATGGCTGCTTGTCTGTCGGGAAATACGGACTCGGCAAACCAGTCCTGCAGGCTTTGACGCACAGCCTCGGGATTGTCGAGGCTCGGGGTGGGGCGTAATTCATCAGTCATAGTGTGATCTCATTAAAGCTTACGGGTCTTGGTTGCTGTCTAGGCTGGTCGATTACTGCGACCGACAAACCGGGTGGCGTCGCGAATTGTGCGATAGGCATCGAGTACCGGTGCAAACTCGGCGGGTTTGCTGGCGTGAATGACAATACCATCAGCACCCGCGTCGAATTGATCCTGAAAACGTTGCGCGCAGGCTTCAGCTGAACCGACTGCAGCGGGTAGCCATTGCTCAGGTAGCAGCGTGCGAATATGCTGCAATTGCGCAAGTGTTGCGACGCTGTCGATGCCGCCGGGCATAGTGCTGACGATCGGGTCAGCCCTGAAACGTTCCAGAACGCTGCGATCCCAGCCATTGATATCGACCAGTAGTTCACCGTAGTGGGGCGCCTGCAGGTAGGTGGCCATGCGCGCCACGATATACTTAAGATAAGTGGCCTCATCAGCCTCGCAGGCTGTGGCCAGTACACTCCAGACCTTGACGGAATCGGGGTCGCGGCCTGCTTGTTCCGCACCTTCACGCACCAGCGCAACAGCTCTTGTCAGCGCTTCGTCGGACAGGAACGTGTGGAGAATAACACCGTCAAACAGGCCGCCGGCAAATTGCAGGCTTTTTGGACCAAAGCCGACAAACATCAGTGGTATATCTTCATCCATCCAGTCACTCATGTGCAGATAGGGAAAGTTGCCTAGCTTGCCGTCGTGGCTGACGCGTTCGCCGCGCCATAGCTTGTGCATGAGCTCTACAAATTCCCGCAGGTGGGCATTGGTCATTTTCTCCATGCCCATCAGGTCGTAGCGAATGCCGACACCGCGCGCGACACCCAGAGCGAATCGGCCCTGTGTGAGGCGGTGGAGCGTGGTCGCCATGGAGGCTGTCAGCATGGGGTGACGAGAGTTGATATTGGTGGCTCCGGTGCCAATGTGCAGGTGCTGGGTGACCGCGCCGGCGGCACCTGCGAGCGCCGCCACTTCCTTGACATCAAAGCGTTCGGAAATCCAGGCAGAGCCAATGCCCAGCGCCTCTGCCTGGCGCACCTCTTCCAGCATATCGGCGGGTGTCTGGGTATGCCCCGGCAGCGAATAAAAGCCGAGCTCGGGGAATTCCGAGCAATGGGCATTGGCAGTATAGTCGGTCATGATGTAGGCCTCTCAGGCTTTTGCATAGCGGCACTTGGGTTTGGCAGGCGATACCGCTAGTATTAGTGAACACTGGTCATTAATTTAACTGAACAGTGTTTACTAAGTCAATCTCAAGCCATTTTAAGCGAGTATTCAGTGAGTTCAGACAAGGTATCGCTGGGACGTCCGGCCAGACTGTCCCGGGAGCAAGTTCTCTCAGAGGCTATGCAATTGCTGGCCGATTCCGGCGGTGAGTCATTTTCATTGCGCAAGCTTGCCAGTCGTCTGGGAACGGTACCCGCTAATCTCTATACATATTTTCCCAACAAAAACGCACTGTTTGATGCCTTGGCGGAGCAGGTGCTGGCGTCGTTGGATCTTGCACTGAACCCGGCTCAGCCTTGGGAAGCTCAGCTGAAAGGCTGGATGAACGGGCTGCGGGATTTGGCCAAGAGTCAGCCCGCGCTCCCCTTACTGATTGGCTTGGCGGGCACCTCAGCCAGTGCGGTGCGCAAAATCGAAGCGGTTGCGCGACTGCTTGAGGCCGAGGGAATGGGTTTTGAGACTGCGGTATTGCACGCCCAGGGGCTGTTGTGGTCGGTGATGAGTTTTACCTTGTTTGAAATTCACGCGGGCCACCCCGATGCGGTTAAGCGGCTTCAATCGGCGGGCATTCGCACTGGCGAGTCCGCGGTGATGGCGCATCTCGCCCTTCAGGATCTGCAACCCCTCTGGGATACCACACTGGAGCGATCGTTGGCAGGTTTGCGCGTGATGCTCGCCGCCACATAGGGGCAGCTTATCCAGCCTGCCGCAATTGCACGGTGATGCCATTAAATTGCGCCATACCAGAATAGGGCTCGATGGTGTCGGGCCCGTCTGCGGCCAGTATGTTGGCGTTAACGCCCTCGGTTTTACTGGCGATACTAAGCCCGCTCGCAGACTGGTGCCCCCAGCCATGTGGTAGGGCCACCGTGCCGGGCATCAGGTCTTCCGTTAAGGCGGCGATGCCTGTAACACTGCCCACTTGATTGCTGATTTCAATGCGGTCGCCATCGTTGCAGCCCAGTTCGCTCGCGTCGCTCGGGTGGAGGTAGAGGTAATTGCGCTCACGCTTGCCTTTGACAAAAGCCGGATCGTTGTGAGCCCAGCTGTTGTGGCTAAAGCGCTCGCGTTTTGTGATCAGCTTGAAATCGCGTTGCTCCGCGCGGGCCTTGTTAAAGCTCGATTCGAGTCTGTCCCCGGCCAGTTCGAGAAACAGCGCGGGTGCCAGCTCTACTTTTCCCGAGTCGGTCAGCACGCGCTTGCCCAGATAGGACTGGCCTTCTATGGCGGGCAGACACCTACCGTGAGGGTACTTGCGCAAGCGGCTCAGGCTTCCCTGTTTGCCCAGTCTGCTCAAGATCCCCAGCAGACGTTCCGGCATGGGTGTCAGTCTTCGGCCGAGCAGCGGGATTTTCTTGAATTTTTCACCGGCATTCATGGCTTGGAGCAGGGCGCCAGAGCCAAAAAACGGCGCATTACAGACCTTGGCCAACTGGTGCATGATCCACAGCTCATCGCGGCACTCACCCGGCGGATTGACGAGTCGGTCGGTGTACTGAAACCAGGGGCGCGGGGCCAGCCCCGACAGGCTTAAGAAGGAAAAGGGAATGTCTGGCCGTTCGGCAAAGTGGGTGCCGGGCAGAATATAGTCAGCGAATTCGGCAGTTTCATTGCGAACGATGTCGATACTGACCAACAAATCCAGTTTTTCCAGTGCGCGCGCCATTTTTCCGCTATTGGTATTGGTGAGCATTGGATTACCTGACAGCACAAACATGGCGCGTACGCGATCATCACCGGGCTCAAGTATTTCATCCGCCATCAGCGGCGAGGGCAGTGCGCCGAGAAAGCTCCGGGTATTGCCCACCCGCGAATAGAATACCTCGTCGTCGGCGGCTTTTGTCGCCTTGCCATAGTCGATAATGCCCAGCCCCATCAGGCTGCCACCCTGTCGGTCTAGGTTGCCGGTAACCGCGTTAATGACTTCCAGCAGCCAGAAAGCCAGGGTGCCATTGCTACCCTGATTGATACCGGTCGAGGCGTAAAGCGCAGCACCGTTGGCAGACAGGTATTGGCTTACGAGCGCGCGCAACTTCTCTGCACTCACCCCAGTAACGTTTGCCTGTTTTTCCGGCGTCCAGTCTTTGCACAATGCTTCAAGTTGCTCGAAGCCATTCATGAATTGCTCAACGTGTGCCTGATCGACTGCCTTGCGCGCCAGCACTTCATGGAGAAAACCCAGCAGCATAAAGACATCGGTGTCCGGGCGAATAAAGACATGTTCACCCACAGATTTTGCTGTTTCCGTGCGCCTCGGGTTGATGTGGATGACTTTTCCGTCGCGGTCTTCAATTTCCTGCAGGCGTTTTACCGGGTCCGGCAGGTTAATAAAGCTCATTTTGGAAATTGCCGGGTTCGCGCCAATGACAATAAGACATTCGATTGAGTCGATGTCCGGGAAAGTCAGCGCCATTGGGGAGCCGTAGAGTTGCTGGCTGACCAGAAACTTGTTGTTACAATCGAGGCTGCCGGTGTTGTAGACCTTGTGGGTATTCAGCCCCTGGGTAAAGGCTGTCCAGAAAATGGGCATCAGCGGGCTGAAGCTGATCGGATTGCCGAAATACGCGCCTAC
>JBFKDP010000311.1:0-4862 GCA_041619575.1 Litorivivens sp. | reverse complement strand
CGTCGAGCCGGTAAAGGCGAGGGCATTGACGTCCGGGTGCAGGGCTAATGCTTTGCCGGCGGTGTGTCCGAAACCGGGCACCACGTTGAATACACCGTCCGGTACGCCGGCCTGCGATGCCAGTTCAGCCAGCCGCAGTGCGCTGAGCGACGCCTTCTCGGAGGGCTTGAGCACAACACTGTTGCCTGCTGCCAGTGCCGGTGCAATTTTCCAGGCGACCATCATCAGCGGATAATTCCACGGCGTGATGGCGGCAATGACACCTACTGGTTCTCGTTGAATTAGCGCCAAAGAATCAGGGCGGGTGGGCGCGATCTCGCCGTAGACTTTGTCGATGCATTCAGCTGACCAGCGAAACACGTCAACACTATCCGGGACATCAACGGCCAACATGTCGGAAATCGGTTTGCCCATTTCCAGCGAATCAAGCAGTGCTAACTCGTCACCGTTTGCTTCTATCAAATCGGCGAGCCGCAATAACACGTGTTTGCGCTTTGCCGGCGCCAGATCTGACCAGACTCCGCTGGAGAATGCGCTTCGGGCATGTTTTACCGCGGTATCCACATCGACTGCATCGCAACTGGCCACGTCAACGAGCAATTTTTCGGTTGCCGGGTTGATGCTGGGTAGGGTGTCTCCACTGGCGGCGGGGTGAAAGCCCCCATTGATAAACGCATTGCCCTTGAAGTGTAAGGCGACACTCAGGGCTAACCATTCAGCGTGAGTTTTCATGTTGTGCCCATCCAATTAAAAAGTTTTGAGACTGGAATATCAGCCGCCGACTGATGCCAGTGTCAGATCAAAGCACAATCGCGCTTTCTCGCAGAGCTCATCAATCTCGTCGCGGTTAATGACCAGCGGCGGAGACAGCACCATACGGCTGCCCACTGCGCGCATGACCAAACCATTGTTAAAGCAGTGATCGCGACAGACCAGGCCGATTTTTGACTCCGGTGGGTGAAGCTCCTTGCGCGCCTTGTCCTTAACCAATGCAATGCCAGCGATAAGACCCAACCCCTCGATATGGCCGACCAGGGGGTGATCGGAAAGTGTTTCCCTTAGCTTTTTCTGAAAGTACGGGCCGATGTCATCGGCGACGTAGGCCACGATATTTTCAGACTGTAATAGTCGGATGTTTGCAATGGCTACTGCTGCGGCGACCGGATGACCGGAATAGGTGAACCCGTGATTGAAGTCATCGTTGTGTTCCAAAAAGGTATTGGCGATGCGGTCGCCGACGGCCACAGCGGCGATCGGCATATAGCCACTGGAGAGTCCCTTCGCCATCGAGATGATATCGGGCTCGATGTTCAGTGTTTGGCTGCCGAACCAGCTGCCGGTGCGACCGAAGCCACAGATCACTTCATCAACTGCGAGCAATATGTCGTACTTGCGGCATATTTTTTGAATCTCGCCCCAGTAGTTGGCCGGCGGGACAATGACGCCGCCGGCGCCCTGAACAGGCTCCGCTACAAAAGCGGCAACATTTTCCGGACCTACCTCAAGAATTTTTTGCTCCAGCGCTTGTGCGCACACGAGGCCGAATTCTTCCTCTGTCAGGTCGCCCGCCTCTCCGTACCAGTAAGGCTGACGAATATGTTCGATACCCGGCAGCATCGGGGCGCCTTGCTCGTGCATCGGGGTCAGGCCGCCGAGACTTCCGGCGGCGATTGTGCTGCCGTGATAAGCATTGGCGCGGCCTATTACAATATTTCGGTATGGCTTACCCTTGATTGCCCAGTATTGGCGGACCATGCGAATTATCGTGTCTACCGCTTCGGAGCCGGAGTTGGTAAAGAACACGTGATTCAAATCACCTGGTGTGACGCTAGCGATAAGGCTGGCCAGTTTTGTCGCCGGTGCGTGGGTTGTTTGAAAAAATGTGTTGTAGAACGGCAGTTCCTGCATTTGAGTGTGGGCGGCTTCAATCAGCTCCCTGCGACCGTAACCCATGTTCACGCACCATAGTCCAGCCATGCCATCGATGAGCCGGTTGCCCTCGCTGTCCCACAGGTAGACTCCTTCACCTCGGGTGATCACACGCGCACCTTTGCGATTGAGTTCGCCACCATTGGTAAAAGGATGTAAATGGTGGGCAGCATCGAGTGCCTGAATTTCCTTGGTCGAAATATCTGTAGATTCGTCAGTTAGGGAGGGGTGATGTTTGGGCATTTGTTTGCTCCAGCGAAGCCTGTTTGAATTGGGCTTATTTTGTGATCACAAAATATGATTGTCAATCAAATTGTTCAGTAAGTCAGGGTCCGTGGCGAATGCCAAGCCGTCCCGGATATCGCTGGCGATAGCGAGTTGCAGCGCGTAGGCATCCCGTTTTTCAATCGCGGTGAGAGCCTCCTGATGGCGGTCAACCAGGTAGTAGTCGGCCAGTTGCTCTGTGGCAAGACGCATGAACGGTCCGAGTTGCAGCCATAGGCTTTCGATCAATGACAGTGTCACCTGATGCGGATTCGCGACGTAGAGAATCCGGTGAAATTCTTGGTTGAGGATCGTGATCTGGCCTAGATCCCCGGCCTGTTGGGCGCAATCTATCGATCGGTCAGTACGACGAAGTTGATTGAGTACAGCGCTATCTATATAGGGCATGGCCCGCGCTGCAGCGTGAGATTCAATTGCCACACGGGCTTCACATAGCTCGTTGAATTTCATGGGTGTCATTTTTGGCACCATGACCCGGCCAGTGCCTAGCATTTCAAGCGCCTGCTCCGCACACAATTGCCGCAATGCCTCTCGCACCGGCATTGGGCTAATACCCAGCATTTGGGCGAGTCCACGTATGGTTAGCGCTCGGCCGGGTAAAATTTGGCCATACATCACGGCGTTGCGAAGGCAGTTGTAGACCCATTGCGTTGCCGTCATGCCCTCGTTACGAGGTGGCGGATTAAGATTGATGGGAGATTTCTTGTCCATTGGGTGCATGCTCGCGGTCGAGTCAATAAGGGTTGTTGACTAGCTACGTATAATTGTGATCACATTATAGCTCAATATTGAGTAATCTTGCTCGTCGAGTCAATTCTATTGCTCAGTCGAATACGGGGCATAATTTGAGTGCTTATGGGAGGCCGCTGATGAAGCTGGGCATACTGGCTGCAGGTATTACGCCGGATGAACTGTTGGCAGAGTTTGGCTCTTACGCTGAGATGTGCGCGGCACTATTACGCAGTACGGGGTTGGAGTTTGATGTAGCAGTGTTTGACGTACGCGAAGGAGATTTTCCGGACAGCCTGCAGCAGTGTGACGCCTGGCTTGTTACCGGGTCCAAATTCAGCGTGTACGAGGATCTGGCCTGGATCGGGCGGTTGAAAGTGCTTATTCGCGAGATCCATGCGGCAAGGCAGCCAATGATCGGGATTTGTTTTGGCCACCAGGTCATCGCTGAAGCGCTGGGCGGCAAAGTCGAGAAGTATAGCGGCGGCTGGGGTGTTGGGCTGCATCAGTATCGTTTGGAAGGCGGACACGCTTTTATCAGTCATTCGCCGGCGGAGTTTTCGCTCAATGCCATGCATCAGGATCAGGTGGTGAGTAAGCCGCCCGAGGCCCGCGTGCTCGCCTCGTCTGATTTCTGCCCTTATGCAGGGCTGGTATATGGCGATAGCATCATAAGCCTTCAGGCGCACCCTGAATTTACAAGGGAATTCGAAGATCGACTGATCAGGCTTAGAGCAGGGCGCCCAATTCCCGACGCGGTGGCGAAAGCGGGTTTGGCTTCATTGCAGGACAGCGGCGCGGTTCCCGATGGGGATGAAATTGCCAATTGGTTTGCAACGTTCCTGAGTCAAAATTACAAAAATTAAGGAATAACTTTATGGTTACCGAGCCCAGCGGGTTGGCGTTAATTCCTGCGGTAGTTACGATCATGATAGCCATTGTGAGTAGGCGCCCTGTGGAGTCGCTGTTAGCAGGGGTTATCGCAGGCTTGCTGTTACTCGGCCCAGGCGAAGCACTGACCAATTTTTCCGCAATTCTGCTAGAAGTGATGATGAGCGAAACCATCGCGTGGGTGATTATTGTCTGCGGCCTGATGGGCAGTCTTATTGCCATACTGATGAAAGCGGGCGCCGCCACCGCGTTCAGCCACGCACTTGCCGGCAAGGCCAAGAATGCCGGGAGTGCCTTGTTGTACACCTGGGGGCTGGGCCTGATCATTTTTATTGATGACTACCTCAATGCATTGGCAGTCGGTTCGGCTATGCGCAAGGTGACTGACAAGTTTCGCGTATCGCGAGAGATGCTGGCCTACGTAGTGGATTCTACTGCTGCGCCTATGTGTGTACTGGTGCCGGTGTCGACATGGGCAGTGTTTTTCTCCGGACTTTTTGAGGCTTCAAATTACGCCGAACCGGGGCAGGGGATGGCCCTGTTCATCAGCTCGATCCCCTATATGCTTTACGCGTGGATCTCAGTGCTGATAGTGCCGCTGGTGGCGACCGGGATTATTCCTGCGCTAGGGCCGATGAAGGCGGCCCAAGCCAAGGCCGTGGCTCTAGATAACAATGCCGATCCGCAGGACATTGCTGCCGACCAGAAGGCAGGCGGCAAGGTCGGGATTTACCATTTTTTGCTGCCTATTTTCACTTTGCTGGGTGTCAGTCTCTGGTTTGATCTGGATGTACAGATCGGGGTCATTGTGGCCGTTGCGACGACGATCCTACTGTATGGTTTTCAGCGGATATTGGCTTGGGGTGAACTGTTTGACGGTGTGGTGGAAGGTATTCAGGCAATGGTGCCAGCGCTGACTATTGTGGTTATTGCATTTGTATTCTCTGAGATTAACGACCGTCTTGGGCTCGCAGTTTTCATCATTGAAAACGTCACGCCCTATATGACGCCGACATTATTTCCATTGG
>JBFKDP010000310.1:0-4862 GCA_041619575.1 Litorivivens sp. | reverse complement strand
GGCACCACCGGCTTCCCGAAAGGCGTGATGCTGTCGCACAGAAATTTTTACAGCAGTTCCATGGCCCTGATGACGGAAACCGGCATCAACAGCGAACCCGAAGGGCGCTACCTGCACGCGGCGCCCATGTTTCACATTGCCGACTGTGCTATTGGCATGGCGAACAGCATTGCCGGCAATACCCATGTATTCGTCCCGGCCTTTGATCCGGTCGCCGTGATGGATACTGTCGCCAAAAACCAAATCACCATCATGCTGCTGGTACCGACCATGATCGGTATGGTGCTGTCGCACGAATCCTTTGATGCCGGGCGTCTGGCCAGCGTACAACGCATGATCTATGGCGCGTCGCCGATGCCCGAAGGTATTCTGCGCCGGGCACTGGAAAACCTGCCGGCGATAAAGTTTTACCAGGCCTACGGCCAAACCGAGCTGGCACCGATGGCGACCGTTCTCGGTGCGGCCTATCACTCACTGGCCCCCGAGGCCGATGTCAGGAAACTGCGCTCGGCAGGCAGACCCAGTTTGATCGTAGAGATTAAGGTCGTGGATGCTGAAGGCAAGGTACTGCCATCCAACGAGCCCGGCGAAGTTTTGGTCCGTGGCCCCAACGCCATGCTCGGCTACTGGAATAATGAAGAACAGACAGCCGCAACCTTGAAGGACGGCTGGGTACACACGGGCGACGCCGGCTACCTCGACGAAGACGGCTTTCTGTTTCTGGTGGACAGGGTAAAAGACATGATCGTAAGCGGCGGAGAAAATGTATTCTCCGCCGAGGTTGAGCATGTGATCTCGCAATTGCCGGGTGTCGATCAGGTGGCCGTTATCGGTATTCCCAGCGAGGAGTGGGGTGAGTCCGTGCACGCCGTGATTTATACCGCCACCGGCAATCATCCCACGGAAACACAGGTTATCGAGCATTGCCGGCAAGCCATCGCGCATTACAAATGCCCCCGCAGCATTGAGTTTCGCAATGAGCCTCTGCCCATGACCAGCGTCGGCAAATTGTCTAAAAAGGATTTGCGCAAACCCTACTGGGAAGGGCAGGCAAGGGGAATCAACTGATGTCTATCCAATCCCGGCCCCAGCCCGACAACAGCCACTGCAAACAGGAAGCGGGCACCATCGTGCCCGTGATCAACCGCAACCGCTGCGATGGCAAAACTGTCTGTGTAGATGCCTGCCCGCAATCTGTACTCGGCATGCATATTCTGCCCGAAGCGCAGCGACGAGGTTTGAATGCTATTGGCAAGATAAAAGGCTTCGTCCATCGCTGGCATCAGGTGGAATTGGTGAATCCCGATGCCTGTGTGGCCTGTGGTGACTGCGTGGCGATTTGTCCTGAAAAGGCGATTACGCTAATTAAGACCTCTCCATAGCAACGTGAGACAATCGAAATATCGCGGGTATTTTCGATACGACGGTTTACTTATCAGGCCCTTCATTCAGTCTGGCCAAAAGCTCCGCACCGCCAGACTTACCATCCAGCAAACTTGTTTCCCGATGGGTGATCTTCCAGCCACCGGTGCTCTGTCGGCTCAGGTTAAGACGCGAGGCGCTCAGGCGCCAGACGGCAAAATCGCCTTCATTGTGGGTGAGAACCATGGTGTGGCAGGTTGCGACAGCCTTGTCGCCGTCGATAACAATATAAGGGAAAGTGGATGCATGGGCGCAGCCACCGTTTACCAGGCCGAGATGCCAGGCATCCTTGGTAATATCGGCAATGCTGTCTCTGCCATCGTATGTGCCGAGCCCGGTGATGGCGTACACGCCCTCTTCGGTGTAGCAATCGCGAACAGACTCGGTATTCAAACCGTCGACAGCGTAGCCGTAGCCCGCAATCAGGCGGCTAATCTCAAGCTGGTCTTCTATCGCCTGCAGGCGTTCTTCCAGCGTTCGACCTGTTGCTGCGGCCATGCAGTTTTCCCCCGTTTAAATAGTCTTATGCGGACTCAGTCGAAGCTGACGACCGCGTAGGTTGGATTGCGGCCTTCTATCACCGCGTCACACAATTCCCGATAGTACTTGGTGAAGGGGTGGGTGAATATCCAGAATTTATTTTTCTTTACCGCGTCGAATACGCGATCTGCACACTCCTGCGGACTAATGCAGTTGGGATAGGTTTTGTCGACGGCGGCTTTCATTTCAGCGATGAGTGCGGGATCAGCGTCCTCGCCCAGTGATTCTCTTATCCAGGGCTCGCTGATATTACTGGAGACCATGCCTGGACACAGCAGCGAGACGCTGATGGGCAGTTCCGCCATGATCAGATCCTGGGCAAGACATTCGGTAATGCCGCGAACCGCCATTTTTGATGTGGTGTACTGGGCCATGCCCGGTGCTGCCACCAGAGAGCCGACCGATCCGGTATTGACCACATGTGCAGGCTTGCCTTGCTCGATCATCAGCGGCACGAAGGCGCTGACGCCATTGATCACGCCGATAACGTTCACCTCGAATACCTGGCGCCACTGTTCTATGTCCAGATCCCAACTGCTACCCATGCGGAGTATGCCGGCATTATTAAACAGCAACTCAACGCTGCCGAAGCGCTCAAAGCATTCGCTGGCGAAGGCTTTCATCGCTTCGGTATTGGTAACATCCAGTTTGCAGGCGAAAACGGATGCGCCTTTTTCTTCCAGTTCTGATCGCACCTGATTCAGGTTGTCGGCATTCATGTCGGCAATACAGACGTTCATGCCTTCCTCGGTCGCTTTGTTAGCCAAGCCGCGACCTATTCCGCTTGCGGCCCCGGTTATTACCGCCGTGCCATTTTTTAAGTCTTTCATTCTTCCTTTACTTATTTTTCGAAATGAGTGACTTTATGCTAGCGGATTTTGCGCGGTTGAAATGCGTCGAGCCGGAAACATTCTGTTTCTGAAATCGGTTCCGGCTTAATCAAGGTTGCCAAAGTTATAGCGGAAGTCGAGCGAGTACTGGACTTCATCGGGGCGGGTTATCGCCACGTAGTTGCCGCCTTGAATAATGGTGTCCAGCACCAGCATTCGTTCCTGTTCCTCGGTCAGATTTTTCGCATTGAAAATAACAGCCCAGCGTCTGTCTTCGGGGCCGATGGCGAGACGGGCATTGATCTTGGTTGTGGCTTCCTGATAGGTTTTTTCATCCAGATCATAGTCTAGGTAGTGTTCGCCCTGATGGATAAAGTCCAGCGCAAACATGCCGCCAATGCCCCAGCCGGGAATGATCGGAAAGCGGATGGTGGGGGTGAGGCTGGCCGAAATCTCCGGATTGTAGGGCAGCTTCTCACCGCTCAGGTCTTGTGAGGGGTGAGCATTTTCACCGCATTCGGGCAAGGCGTCAGTGTCGTCCCAGGTGGTGGGACCACAGGGGAAGTCGCCGTAGCGGGTTTTGTTGAAACCGAGACTGCCCTGAACGGTTAGCCACGGCAGCGGTGGCAGCCATTGAAAATCGACCTCCAGCCCCCAGGATTCGGCTTCGTCCACATTGACGGTGTATATCGCGGTTCCATCGAACACATTTAACTGCAAATCATCAAACTGCATGGTGTAGAGTGAGGCGTTTACCTCCAGCGTTTGGTCGAAGAGCCGGCTTTTAATGCCGACTTCTGCAGACACGGCTTCTTCCGGTTTGTAGCGAAGATTGCGGGTGTGGATGACCGGGCCGGAAAAGCCACCGCTCTTGAAGCCTTTGGTGACATTACCGAATACGGTTAGCTCGTCGATGGGCGACCAACTGATAGCCACTTTGGGCGAAAACTCATCTTCCTTGATTTGACCTTCGGCATTGTAATTTTCAGAGCCGTTGGTGATGGTCGGTATTATCGAGTCGGAGTAGTTCGATTGCACTCCGTCTATGGTTTCCTTGCCGAGGCGCAGTCCCAACGTTGCCGTCAGAGTGTCGGAAAAATGCCAGTCAGCCTGTCCAAACAGGGCATAGGTTTCTGATTGCACATGGACGAAGGTTTCAATAATGAAATCCTCGCCGTCTCCCGGTGTTACACCCACTTCTGCGATTTCGGCAAATATCGGGCCGAGAAAGGAAGGTACGGAGATACCCCGTCCTTCGGCAATAACCGGTGCCAATGCAACCAGACCGTCAAATACCAGAAAAGTGGACTGGCTCACTTTCGACTCGGCTTTGCCGGCAAAGAGCCCGAATGTCCAGTCCACGCTTTGGTCCCAGTCGAATAGCGCATCGCTATCGGCGCTGTAGCGCAGTTCAAACTGTTCCTGTTTGTAGCGATCGGGGCCGTCAGTTCGGAAAAAGCCGGAGTTAACCGGGCTAAAGTCTGTGTCCAGCAGAAAAGGCGTGTCGATGCGCGCCGAGCTGGCGAAAGCGTTCACGCTGCCGTTTCGGAACCACAAAAAGTCGCTTGTGGTCAGCGTCATTTTCAGCGCGACGGAATCGCTTTTGCGATTGGCATAGGTTGGGGAGTTGGCGGAACGGGTATCGTTGAATTCGTCATCCTCTATGCGCGGATCACGTTGTGCGAAGGTTTGTCGCGCGGTTTCGGTGAGGTGGGAATGCTGAAAACCGTTGCCAACTCCTTCGTATTCCGTGGTGAATGCAATCAGGTTGAGTTCCAGGTCCTCACGGGGAAAGAAATCGAGACGCAGTCGCAAGGATTCATCTTCGAATTCCTCTTTTTCGTCATTGCGAGCGGTATTGTAAAGCCCCAAATATTTTTCGCGCTTGCGCCAGCTGATGCGCGCAGCCAGAAGATCGTCAATGATTGGGAAGCTGGCTGCCGCTTCATAGCGGGTGCCGTCCAGCCGTTCTTCGGCTACCTGCACATAGCCTGTTGGTTCAAAAGACGGCGCCTTGGTAGTGAAGTTAAGTACGCCGGCGATAGTGTTTTTGCCAAACAGCGTGCCCTG
>JBFKDP010000309.1:0-4867 GCA_041619575.1 Litorivivens sp. | reverse complement strand
TTCTGCAGAATATTTCTGGCATTGTTGGCGAAATTTTCTGCTTCCTGCTCATCTTCAAGCAGGTTTCCAAGGCTAAAGGGTACTTCAATTCCCTTGGCCATACCCGGCTGTAACTGCATGGCTTCCAGCCAACGCTGCAGATTACTCAGGCCGTCTATTTTAGCACCAGACCATTTATAAGTTCGCACCCAGCACCAGTTTGCGATATCCGCTATCGAATATTGGCCGGCCAGCCACTCGTTTTCAGACAGATGGCTGTCAAGCACTTCAAACAGTCGCCGCGTCTCATTCTGATAGCGATCGATAGCCGGCTGAATTTTTTCAGGAAAATACCGGTAGAACACGTTGGCCTGCCCCATCATGGGCCCGATACCGCCCATTTGGAACATCAACCACTGAATGACTCGTGAGCGACCTCTAACATCGGTGGGCAATAGCCTGCCCGCCTTTTCTGCTAGATAGATCATGATCGCCCCGGACTCAAATACCGCAAAATTATCAGCGGCACGGTCAACAATCGCTGGAATACGACCATTGGGATTGATCGCCAGAAAATCTGGATGCTTTTGCTCACCTTCGCTGATATTAACGAAATGGGTTTCATAGGGAATTTCAAGCGCTTCCAGGGTACAGGAAGCCTTGTGACCATTGGGCGTTGGCGCCGTATACAGGTCGATCATAGTTCAATCCTTATTGTGTTATAAAAAGTCCGGTGCGTGCGAGGCCAAACAGTACCCACCACGCCGGATAGCCCGCTGCAACTCACTGTACACCACTTTAATTATATGACACAGTTAATGTCAATTTATGCCGTACCACCGGAAAGACCACCATGGATTGGCCCACAATAATGACAATGATCCATCCGAAAGCACTATACACTCGGGCACTTCTGAGCACGCTGTTAGCAACCGTGCTACTCACTGCAACCGCTCCTCTAGTCGTTGCGTCAGACAAGCCGCCTAATATTGTCCTGATTCTGGCGGACGATCTGGGTTTCAGTGATATTGAGCCCTATGGCAGCGAAATACAGACACCCAACCTGCAGGCGCTTGCTGAAGAGGGTCTCAAGTTTAGTAACTACCATACGGCCCCCAGCTGCGCGCCCACGCGTGCAATGCTCCTTACCGGCGTAGATAGCCACCGGGCGGGGGTTGCCAATATCGCGGAAGCTTTGACTCCTGCACAGGCGCATTCGCCTTTTTATCGTGGCACGCTGAATCACAACGTGGTTACCATAGCCGAGCTTCTGCAGGATGCGGGTTACCAGACTAACTTCTCCGGCAAATGGCATCTCGGCTATAAAGAAGACCGGCTTAAACCAATCAACCGCGGCTTCGACAAGACGGTGATGATGCCCTTTTCGGGCGCTGATAACTGGTCGGACAAATCCTACCTGCCCAATTATGCCAAGGCGCTATGGTTTGAAAACGGTAACGAGATTGAGCTACCAGACGATTTCTATTCTTCACAATTTCTGGTTGATAAGGCCATTGAGCAGATTGGCAAGGGTGACGACAATAAGCCCTTCTTCAGTTACCTTTGCTTTCAGGCCGTACATATTCCGGTGCAAGCTCCCAGACACTTTACCGAAAAATATGCCGACCACTACCACGGGGGCTGGAGTAAACTGCGGCATGCGCGAATGAAGGCCACGAAAAAGTTAGGCTTGATCCCTGCGGATGCACCGATGAAACAGATGGCAAGCACTGAAGACTGGGAGGCGCTGTCGCCCGAGGAAAAGCGCTACAATGCCAAACGAATGGCCGTGTACGCCGGCATGGTTGACGCCATGGACTACCATATCGGCCGGCTGATAAATCACTTAAAGGCTATCGGCGAATACGACAACACAGTCATTGTGTTTACGTCTGACAATGGCCCGGAACCTTCCGACCCTGCAACACTATCCAGCCTTTTCCCACTGTTTATGGCCTATCAAGGCTATAACAATGACTTCGAAACGCTTGGCGAAGCTAACAGTTACAACACGATTGGCGTTAGCTTCGCCAGTGCGGCTGCGGCCCCTCTCGGCTATTACAAATTTCACGCCGGCGAAGGCGGTATGCGCGTGCCCTTGATAATCAGCGGACCTGGTATTAACCCCTCACTGCGGGGCGCAATCAGCCACGCCCTCGCCTACGTTAAAGACCTGCCGCTTACCCTGCTCGAACTGGCTGGCACCCAGCACCCGGGGACCGATTACAAAGGGAAAAGTGTAGAACCACCCACAGGAAAGAAACTTACTCCGCTGTTAAATGGCACGCAAAAGGCCATTTATCAGGATAATGACATCATTGCTTACGAGATTGGCGGTAATGCAGCCTTGATTAAAGGCGACTACAAGATTGTCTTTAATCGCGGGGCCGGTAACGACGCCCGCTGGCACCTTTACAATATCACGCTCGACCCGGGTGAAACGCAGCCGCTAGAAGGTGCTGATCCCGCCAGACTACGTGCCCTGCTGGAAGACTACGAACACTACGTCAGAGTGAATGGCGTAATCGCCGTTCCCGAAGACTATGAACAGAGACGTCAGGTCTTGCGCAATGGCCTTGCCGCTCGCTTTCTGACTCCCGGCAGCGCAGTAGCTGCGTTTTTGCTGTTAGGGCTGCTCACATTTCTCATACGTAAGTTGCGGACCTAGGCCGCCAGATACTGTTTAGTGATGTCGGCAGTTTTCCTGTGGCCACTCTAACTCCACGGTGGTGTGGCTCAGCTCAAAGGGTTCCAGCACCTTCGCAATTTTGGTTTTTAATGCCACCTGATCCAAGCTGTTCATTTGCTGGTGTAATGTCAGGTGGACACTCATAACGTGCTGCTCTCCATCCAGCGACCACAAGCGAAGGTCATGAGCATTATCGACAGATTCTATCTCCAGCATGGCTTGCCTAATACGCTCCGCGAGACCTTTGTCCGGGACGGATTGCGCAAAAATCCGTAGCGTCTCCACAAGGACTTTAGCAACATTGATCAGGATAAAACTGGTAAAGGCTATCGACAGCAAGGGATCGAGAATTGGCCACTCCAGGAACAGCAGGACAATCGCAACCAAGAGCACTGCAAACCAGCCCAACACATCCTCCAGCATGTGCCAGTTGAGCGCTCTTTCGTTCAGGCTCTTGCCTTTACTCAAACGAAGGGCAGCATAACCGTTTACCGCGACACCGAGAATCGCCAAACCGACCATACCCGGCGCTAGTGGCATGACCGGATCGAACAGTCTCGGAATGGTCTGTGACAATACCCAGATTGATCCGGCAATCAAGATCGCCGAATTAATCAGGGCACCAAACAACGAAAAACGCTGGTAACCATAAGTGAAGGTATTGTCGGATTGCCGCCGACCCAAACCCTGCAGTATCCAGGCGAGGCCTATAGAAAGACTATCACCGAGGTCGTGGACGGCATCAGCCATAATGGCGGTGCTATTGGTCAGGTATCCGCCAACAAATTCGACAGCACTAAAACCCAGATTTAAAAAAAATGCCCAGGCAATATTCGAACTGCTTGATGCAGAGTCATACGCGTGTGAATGGTCGTGCTTATGCATAGCGGCGCCACGTTTAATCAGAGCTGCTCAAGACTAATGTCTTAACCATGATCTAGGGTCAAACAAGCTGTCGAGGTCACTGCAAACTTTGATTAGACCATAGTTCAGCTAACGCACTACCGCCACAGATTTAACCTGTGCCCAGACTGTATCGGCATTTTCGAGGCTCAAGTGCGCTGCTGATCGCCGCGTAATACGCGCAATAAAAATGCTCTCGCCCACGGATAGGCGCACCAGTAACATCGCTTCATCCCGGTCACTGCAAATATCCAACACCTGCGCCGGAAGCCTATTCACAATACTGCTGTCGCTATGGGACGACAGCGCGAGGCTGACGTCTCTGGCCAAAACGCGGAGACGCACCTGCTGGCCAACTTCGTCCCCTCCATCACGCACCCACAGGCTCCCGCCGGGGAATTCAACGCGCACCAAATGCCACTGATTGTCGCGCTCGACTACTTTAGCCGACAGGACCACTCCAGTATCGTCCCCTAACTGCAGCGGGAGGTCTGTCCGCGAAAGTACTTCCGTAAGCTTACCGCTGGAAGCAACCCGCCCTTGATCCATTACCAACAGGTGATCGGCAAGCCGTGCTATCTCGTCCAGGGCATGACTGACGTAAAGCACAGGAAGCTCGTACTCTTGATGGAGCTTTTCAAGATAAGGCAGTATTTCCTGCTTGCGATTGGTGTCCAATGATGCCAGAGGCTCATCCATCAGCAATAGCTTTGGCCGGATTAAAAACGCACGTGCAATCGCTACGCGCTGCCGTCCCCCGCCGGACAGTTGTTCAGGCACTCGGTCCAGCAAGTGCTTTAGTTCCATCAGCGCAAGGATGTGCTCTTGATATTCCCGGTCCACAGCGGCAGCACGTTTTATCGCGTAATCCAGGTTCGCCTGTACCGTTAGATGGGGGAACAGACTTGATTCCTGGAAAACATAGGCCAGAGAGCGCTGATGTGTGGGCAGGTAAGTGACATCGCTTTGCCACACTTCGCCGTTAACACTAAGCCGGCCATTCTCGGCCCGTATAAGCCCGGCCATGCATCGCAATAAGGTCGTCTTGCCTGAACCGGATTGACCAAAAATACCAGTTATCCCGCGACCGGGAATATCAATTTCACTATCCAGAGCGAATACCGTATTGCCCGATTCGCTGTAGACCACTGTAAAGCTTGCCTGAATACCAGAGTGCAGCATGGGTCAGACACCCAGATTCATATTGGTATTTCCTCGTCTGCGGCCCTGCGTCAGTTGCAAGACCAGCAATACAAGAAAAGAAAACACTAGCATACCGGCTGCCAGACTATGAGC
>JBFKDP010000308.1:0-4872 GCA_041619575.1 Litorivivens sp. | reverse complement strand
CGCCAGCCTGGCCGCCGGCGAAACCCTGGCTTTGCAGTTGCCGCACGCCCCCGATGCGGGCGAGGAACACCATCTCAATCTGAGTATCACGCTGGGTCAGAGCTGGGGGCCATTGCCGGCTGGCCATCAATTAGCAGCCACCCAGTTGAGCCCTGCTAGCTTTGCTCCCAATTCCCGACGCACCGGAATGGACGCCGCCGACTGGCATCTGGATAACGGCGTGTGGCGCGCGAACAAGGGGAGCGTGGACGTTGAAATCAGTGTGCAGGACGGGTTAGTGCACCGAATCCGGTCAGATGGGCTATCGCTGCTGCAAGCCCCGCTCAAGCCCGACTTCTGGCGCCCCGCCAACGACAATGACCGCGGCAATAACTATGAAAACCGCGCAGGTCTTTGGCGCGCCCCCGAATGGACACTGGCACAGCTGTACCCGCAAGGGCAAAGCCTGGTGGCCGAATACCGGGTTTACGCCGGGGCAAAAACCATCGCCCACTGGGTCAGCCAGTACCGCCTGACCGAAGCCGGGTTGAACATCAGCGCCACTGTCACCCGCAAGCCCGGCCTGCCCCATTGGCCACGCGTAGGCTTCAACACCGAACTGGCAACAGAATTCGATCAACTGCGCTGGTTCGGCCGCGGGCCGCTGGAAAACTACCGCGATCGGCAATTGGCCGCGGACGTAGGCATCTACCGGAGCCGGGTTGCAGACCAGTATGTCCCCTATGGCCGCCCACAGGAAAACGGCAATAAATCCGATACCCGCTGGCTTTGCCTGCAAAACCACGACGCCCAAGGGCTGCAGGTCACCGCCGGTCACAAGTTCGACTTCAATGCCCAACATTTCTTGCCGGCAGATTTTGAACGGACCACCAACGACCAAGGCAAACAGCCACACCTGAACGACCTGCAACCACGACCACTGGCGCACCTGCGACTAGACGCACTCAGCACAGGGGTCGGCGGCGATAATTCCTGGGGTGGTTTGCCCTTGCGCCAATACAGCGCGCATGAGCAATCGGTGCAGTTTCACTTTACACTGAGCCCCCTGAGTGGCTCAACAGCAAAGGACGACCCCTGCTATGCACAATAAAACCCGCCAGCCAGGCTTGCCACAATGCACCCTGATCGCCAGCTCGGTTGTACGCGGCAGCCAGCAAGGTGACAGCCACGGGGGTATTTACCTGATTGATCTGCAGCAACAACAGGTGCGACAGATGATCGACTGGAATACCGCCAATATCGACTGGCAGGGCCGGGGCTGGGACCGAGGCTTGCGTGGTATCGCCTTTCATGGCGAGCGGGTTTATATCGCCGCCAGTGACGAGTTGTTTGTTTACGACTCACAGTTTCGCAAACTCGGCTCCTGGCGCAACCCGTTCCTGCGCCACTGTCATGAAATCTGCGTCTGGCAAGACCATTTGTTTCTCACCTCCACTGGCTTTGACAGCATCCTCGGATTCAACCTGAACACCCACGTCTTTGATTGGGCGATACAACTGGACAACAACGGCATGCAATATCGCGCGGGCCGGTTTGACCCGAATAGCGACCAGGGTCCGTTGATGCTGAACAAGCTGCATATCAATAATGTGTTCTGCAATGCAGATGGCATGTTCATTTCCGGGCTTCATACCGGTGGGCTGTTGCACTTTAATGGCCAGGGCATTGCCATGAGCGCCAGCCTGCCGGCAGGTACCCACAATGCGCGGCCCTGGGCCAATGGCGTTGTGTTCAATGACACCCAGGCCGATGTTGTGCGTTACGCTTCCCGCAATGAGGAGGAAGACAGGGTATTTCCGGTGCCACAACCCAAGCCGGACCAGCTGACCGGCAACGATCTGGATGACTCGCGCATTGCCCGCGCAGGATTTGGCAGGGGTTTGTGCCTGATCGACGATCAATGGCTGGCGGCCGGCTCGTCGCCATCCACCGTCGCCCTGCACCACCTGCCTTCGCAGACCACTGCCCTGACGGTACAAATCTCAACCGATGTGCGCAACGCGGTACACGGGCTGGCTGTCTGGCCCTTTGACTAACGTAAAGCCGAAAATACAATGGGAGTTTTACCCTTGCAGGCACAGATGATTGAACTTGATCCCAACCGCAACCTGACCCACCAGGTTGCCCATGCCATCGGCAATGCCATCTTGCGTGGCCAATACCGGCGCGATCAGCCCTTTCCCTCCGAGGCTGAGCTGTCTGTGACCTATCAGGTATCCCGCTCGGCGACGCGTGAAGCGGTCAAGATGCTCGCGGCCAAAGGTCTGTTGTCTTCCCGCCCGCGCCAAGGTATTCGCATATTGCCGGAATCCAACTGGAACATGTTCGATACCGATGTATTGACGTGGCTACTTAACAGCCCACGCGCCATGGAATTGTTGCGGGATTTCTTACAGATGCGCATGGCGGTAGAGCCAGAAGCGGCCGCACTGGCGGCCGGTTATCCCGACTCCGAAGAAGTAACGCGCATAGGACAGGCGCTCGACAGAATGCGCGCCGCTGCGCGCGGAGAGGATGATCCACTGGCTTCGGACATCGCTTTTCACACGGCCATTCTGGCCGCCAGCCACAACCATTTTTTTGCCCAGTTACAGCCTTTCAGCGCCACCGCGCTGAAGGCCAGTATCAACCAGACCAACCGAGCCAAAGGCGTAGCCATGGCAGATATTGATGCCCATGCAAAAGTGTTTATCCAGATCCAAAGGGGAAATGCTAACGGCGCTAAAAAAGCTATGCGTAATCTACTGAGTGAAGCGCTCCGGCTTATCGAAGACAAGCTGTGAAAAAAGCCCCCCATTTGTGTCTTGCAGCCGGGGGGCTGTCTGATTACCGGCATGCACCGGCTACCCCGCCAGGTGTTTCACCTGTTCAGGCAGACCCGCGATAATCTGTTGCATATCCTGCTGCCACAGATCGAGATGTTGTTCATAGTGTTTCCACAGGCCCAGGGCGCTGCGGTAGATGGGCTGGCGCACCTGTTCGGAGCTGGCGGTTCGCACCGCGCGTTCGGTTTCGTAAAACCGCAGACACTGCTCCTCGAAGGGTAAGCGACAGTAATCGAGAATGCGCCGTACCTGCCCTTCGAAATCGTCCATGTGTAATTCGTAATGCACATCCAGTATCTGGTCTGGAAACTGTTCATGCCAGAAATCCATTATCGCCACATAGCTCCGGTAGTACTCAGAAAGCTCCAGCATGTCGTAGGTAAAATTCTGGCCCTTCGCAAATAGCTGTTTATAGGCCCCTAACAAACTGTCCAGTGGAAAACGGCGGGTATTGATGATCTTGGCGTTGGGAAACAACAGTTTGATAAAACCCACGTGGACAAAATTGTTGGGCATCTTGTCAATAAATAAAGGCCTGCCCTGCACGCGGTAGTGTTGGGTTTGTTTGAGGTATTGCTGCGCAAAAGCTTTAAGGTCCCGCGCCGTGAGTTGTGCGAGTGTGGCGGGATAACCGAGTTTATCCTGCCGGTATTGGCCGGTACTGTGAGCGATGCTGCCGATGTAATGTAACTCTTCTGTGCCCTCCACCATGGAGTGGCTGGCCAGAATCTGTTCAATCAGTGTGGACCCCGAACGTGGCAAACCCACAATAAAAATCGGATCCTCGCGCTCGGAGCCCTGGCCCGATAAGTTCGATACCAGTGCAGGGGTGAACACCTCCTTCATCTGGTCGAGCAGCAATTCGTGCTCCACCGGATCATATTCCACCAGACTACGCTGCAGCTGGTTGCCGGCGTGGTAATGCTGCCAGGCCTGATCGTATTGGCGGGCATCTTCATAGGCCTTGCCCAAAGCAAACCGGAAGTGCACTTGGGCCGAATCGGCCAGTGCAACGTCTTTCAATTGCTGTTCCATGCGCTGGATTTCATCCGGCTGAAAACGGAAAGTTTTCAGATTGGCCAGGCTCCAGTAGGCTTCACCCAACGCGGGTTTGAGTTGGGTGGCCTGACGGTAAGCGGCAATGGAATCTTCCTGTCGCCCCAGGGTTTTAAGTAAATGCGCACGCGACATATGCACGCCCGCCGCGTCCGGATTGCGCGTGATGGCCTGCTCATAACAGCGCAGGCCGGAATCTATGTCGCCTTCTCGGGTATAGGCATGACCCAGCGATGCCCACACCAGATAGTCGTCGGGCTTATCCTTTGTGAGCTGCTCGTATACCTTAATGGCGTCTTTCCATTTGTGCCGATCCAGCAGCAAATTGCCGAGGTTGACACGCGCCTGTTGGTAGTCAGGCGCCAGCCTCAGCACATTGCGCAGCAGCGCTTCCGCATCATCCAGCTGCCGGTTAAGCCCCTGATACACCAGCGCCAGATAGCGCATGGCGTCAAGATTTTCCGGTGCCTCCTGCAATACCTGCTTGAGTTTCGGCAACGCCTGCTCAAACTGCCCTTGTCGCCATAATTCCGCTGCCTCGGCGACCAATCCTGCCAGCGGGTCGAGCGAAAGGTAATGTTCAAAGGCCTGCTCCGCTTCCGCATCCCGTCCCGCGGCCTGCAGTGCGCTGGCCAGCTTTTTATAGGTGCGGCCATTGGGTGCAATTTCCACCGCTTTTTCGAAAGCCTCAATAGCCTGATCCATGCGCTGCGTCTGCGCATAGAGGCTGCCCAACTCATCGAGTAGTGGCGGATGAAGGGGAGCCAGCGACAGGCCAGTCTGCAAGCAATGTTCGGCTTCCTGATAGGAATGCGTGATAGTCAGACAATGGCCCAGCAGCTGCAAAAACGGCACAGCGCCGGGATTAATTGCCAACGCCTGCCGGCATCTGTCGATGGCCTGGGCGATGTTTCCGCTGCGCAGCTCGCCGACTGCTTGCTGAAAAGATTGCGAGCCGTTGTTATTCATTAGTTGCTACCTGAACCTATGT
>JBFKDP010000307.1:0-4904 GCA_041619575.1 Litorivivens sp. | reverse complement strand
TATCACTGTAGGAAGTAAAGCTGAAACCCGCTGCTCTGGCATCATTGAGGACGCGCAACAGGGTCGCGCGGTGAGCACCCACTGACAGAACCAGTGCGCCGTCAACGCCGTAGATGGCAGAACCATTCTCGACAATAAAGGGCGTCTCTAGCTCCAGCTCAGCCATTAGCTCACCAAGCTCTGCGCGTGTTTTACTGGTATTGAGTATGAGGGGAATGTTGCGTCGAGCCAACTCGTCCATCGCCGGACGCGCCGCTGCAAATGAGTAACTCGTGTGGTCGAGTAAAGTGCCGTCCAGATCAGTAACAACAATCATGGATTCTTTAGACTGTAGGCGTGGATGGCACCCCGACATTGCGGGGCGCCGATGTGCGCAATTTTAGTGCACGTGACCGTGTTCAATTTCTTCAGCAGATGCTTCGCGCACGCCTTCAATCGATACATCAAAGTTAAGTACCTGTCCTGCAAGTGGGTGGTTGCCATCAACCAGAACAGCCTCGTCAGTCACTTCGCGTACGACAACCATTTGCATCTGGCCACCTTCGCCCTGCGCCTGAAACTGCATGCCTGCTTCAATTGTGTCGACACCCTGAAAGGCTTCGCGGGGAACCTGCTGCAACATATCGGGGTTGAAGTCGCCATAGCCATCTTCGGGCTGTACAACCACCTTCAAGGTATCACCCTTTGCCTTATCGGTCAGTTCATTCTCTAGGCCGGGAATGATGCCGCCGTGGCCATGCAGGTAGGTCAGCGGCTCACCGCCAGCTGAGGAATCCAGGGTTTGACCGGCTTCGTCGGTCAGCGTGTAATGGATGGACACGACGCAGTCGTTTGCAATTTTCATAGTGAGCTCCGTTAAATTAGGCCGACAGAATGCCAGCTTGGAGCGCCGAGGTCACGAAAATAGCCGAAATTGGCCGATTTTTACCTGAAAGACGACCTGAATTTCCATTAATCGTTCGATAATTGGGCAATTCGCTGATTGATATAACACCTGAAATCCGAGTTTTCATCATAGGTATGCGCCTGCCGCTGCCACCAGGCCTGCACTTGCCTGGCGGACAACATCCGATCCATGATGGCACCATAGCGGAGAAGGAATCCCGGATCGATTCGCGACAACTCATAAACGTTAGAGAAGTGTGCAAACATCGAAAACATCATCATTCCGAACCGGGACTGCTGCGCTTCGCTGAGTGACTCAGGATCACTTATAGCAGTATTCCAGAGGGTAAACAGTTCGCCATCAGACCAGATGGAGGTCATAAAGGCGGAGAAGTCGCCACCGAGCTGCTGTTGGGCGCTCGCCACAAAAGAGCGCCGAGCATCCTTGATCTGAAAGGCTAGGTATATAAGTGACAGCATCACTGCCGTGGCACCCAGCACATCTGCCGTGGCACTGATCTGACTCCAGTCCATCGCACTCTCCCCCGTTTTTCTTATTGTGGGTTTGTCGTGACCAAATATTTTAGCGGTTGGGCGTTTCCTGAATAATACGCTGCCCCAAATCAACGATTTCCCGTCGCAACCAGATATGGCCAGGGTCGTGCTGCAAAAGCGGGCTCCAGGCCAGCTTCAACTCAATTGGGATAATCATGAAGGGAGGTTTGCGCACGGCCAAGCGAGGGTCATCCGCATGCACCCGCGCAACTTGCGTGGGGAGCGTGGCAATCAAGTCGGGTTGTTGCGACAACAGTGCTGCCACCTGGTAATGGCGAGTAAACAGCCGGATGCGCCGAGTGCGCCCGGATTCTGCCAGAGCTTCGTCGACCCAGCCTAAACGCTGCGGGTCCTTGGTGCTCATACCGCGGCCAACCCCCATGCCGGTCTTGCTCACCCAGATATGCGGCGCGTCTAGGTAGCTCTCAAGATTAAAGTTGTCCAGCACGGGGTTATCTGCACTCATCAGGCAGGAGAAACTGTCGCGCCAGACTGTTGCCTGATGGAAAGACTGGGGCAATTGATCAAAGCGGTTGATCGCCATATCAATTTTGCCCTGTTCGAGATCCTGAAATGACACATCGCTGGGAGTAAGGATATCGAGGGTGATATCCGGCGCCGCCTCTCTCAGATCATTCATGAGCGGCGCAATCAGCGTGGATTCCGCATAATCGGTCGCCATTATGCGGAACACTCGATTGCTGGTTTTGGCATCAAATTCAGCCACCGGCAGAACAGCTTTTTCGACGGCGGCCAGTATGCCCCTCACCTGCGGTTGCAGCTCATTAGCACGTTCTGTAGGCGTCATACCTTCGCTGGTGCGAACCAGCAGTGGGTCGCCAAACAATTCTCGCAGACGGCGCAGGCCGTTGCTCAAGGCTGGCTGGGTGATGCCGAGCTGCTCCGCGGCACGCGTGACATTTTTCTCACGCAACAGCACATCTAGGTAGACCATCAAATTCAGGTCAACACGGGACAGATTCATTAAATAAATGCTCCCTTTGTACTAATAATTATCAAAAATCATTAAACCAGAAGCACTGCGCGAAGAAAACAAAAAAAAGCCCGGCTATTGCCGGGCAAGCCTCACACTGACAGGTATGAAGTCTGGGTGGCCACGCGCATTAGGCGCGCTTGGCCTTTAACTCGCGACGACGTGCGTGCAATACAGGTTCTGTATAACCGTTCGGTTGCTCCATGCCTTTAAACACCAGATCACAGGCCGCCTGAAACGCAACGTTGTTGTCAAAATCTGGCGCCATATTGACGTAATCCGGGTCATTCGCATTTTGACGGTCTACAACCGCTGCCATGCGCTTCATGGTTTCCATCACCTGCTCTTCACTGCAGATGCCGTGGCGCAACCAGTTGGCGATGTGCTGACTGGAAATTCGCAGGGTCGCGCGATCTTCCATCAAGCCGATGTCATTGATGTCGGGCACTTTGGAGCAACCGACACCATGATCTATCCAGCGCACTACGTACCCGAGAATACCCTGTGCATTGTTGTCCAGCTCATTCTGGATGTCGTCGGCGCTCCAGTTAGTGTCGGCAGCAACCGGGATGCTCAGAATATCGTCGAGGGCGGCACGCTGACGATCAGCCAGCTGCTTTTGTACGTCGGCAACATTCACTTGGTGGTAATGCATAACGTGCAGGGTGGCCGCCGTGGGCGATGGAACCCAGGCACAGTTGGCGCCCGCTTTCGGATGACCGATTTTGGCGTCCATCATGGCTGCCATTTCATCCGGCATTGCCCACATGCCTTTACCAATTTGGGCACGACCGCTGAGGCCGCACTCCAATCCAATATCGACGTTCCAATCTTCGTAGGCATTAATCCAGGCTTGCTGTTTCATGTCAGCCTTGCGCACAAATGCACCCGCTTCCATGCTGGTATGAATCTCATCACCGGTACGGTCAAGGAAGCCGGTGTTGATGAATATAACGCGCTCGCGGGCCGCATGAATGCAGGATTTAAGATTGACCGTAGTGCGACGCTCTTCATCCATGATACCAATTTTGAGAGTGTTTTCTGCCAGTCCGAGTGCTTTCTCTACGCGCGCAAACAGCTCAACGGCAAAGGCAACTTCTTCCGGCCCGTGCATTTTAGGTTTAACAATATAAACACTGCCCGCGCGTGAGTTCCGCAGCGAACCCGTCTGCTTCAGGTCGTGGATAGCGGCCAGGGACGTGACCATTGCATCCATGATGCCTTCTGGTACTTCATTGCCCTGCGCATCAACAATGGCATCATTGGTCATCAGATGGCCAACGTTGCGCACCAGTAACAAGCTGCGGCCCGGCAGCACCAGTGTGCCACCATCTGCGGCCGTGAAGACGCGATCTTCGGCAAGACGGCGCGTCATCTCGCGGTCGCCCTTCTTGAATTTTTCTTCCAGCTTGCCGGTCATCAAGCCCAGCCAGTTGCGGTAAACCACAACCTTATCTTCCGCATCGACTGCGGCCACTGAGTCTTCGCAGTCTTGAATAGTCGTCAGTGCCGATTCAAGCACGACATCTTTAACGCGCGCAGCATCGGTTTTGCCAATGGGGTGGTCGCCATCGATCTGAATATCGATGTGCAGGCCATTGTTTACCAGCAGTATATTGCTTGGATTGGCAGCATCTCCGGCATAGCCAACGAACTGGGCAGCGTCGGCGAGCTCCTGGTTACTGCCATCTTTGAGCGTGACAACCAAAGCCCCCTCCACAACACTGTAAGCCGTGGCATCAGCATGCAGACCTGCCGCCAGCGGCGTGTTTGCATCAAGGAACTTACGGGCGTAGGCAATGACTTTATTGCCGCGAACCGGATTGTAGCCCTTGCCTTTGTCCGCCCCGTCTTTCTCTGGAATAACATTGGTGCCGTACAGCGCGTCGTAGAGACTACCCCAGCGGGCATTTGCTGCGTTCAGGGCATAACGGGCATTCATTACCGGCACAACCAGCTGCGGACCAGCAAGTTGCGCAACTTCCGGGTCTACGTTATTTGTGCTGACCATAACGTCGGCAGGCTCGGGCAGAAGGTAGCCCAGCTTTTCAAGAAAGACTCGGTAAGCATCTGCATCAAAGTCAGGATTTTCGCGATGCCAACTGTCTATGGTTGCCTGCATTTCATCGCGCAGAGCGAGGAGCTTTCGGTTTTTAGGCGCGAGTTCTGTGATAATAGCTGCCATCTCAGCCCAGAAATGATCAGTATCTACTCCCGTGCCCGGCGCTATTTCCTCATTCACCAGGCGGTAAAGCGGTTCGGCAATCTGTAGTCCGCTATGTTCGATACGTTGGCCTGTCACAGAGGACATAATCACTCCTTAATAACTCATCTTTACCCCAGCGTAATCGCAGGGCCATTTAATACGTGAATAATGGTAGCGAGGGCTATATGATTCCGCAAATCAATCCATATTATCCGCGCAATTCACAGTGAGAATAGCCAATACTACCGGAAATGCCAGCCCCAG
>JBFKDP010000306.1:0-4910 GCA_041619575.1 Litorivivens sp. | reverse complement strand
TCGCCAAGAAGGCTCCTGCTAAGAAGAAGGTAGCTGCTAAGAAAGCACCTGCTAAAAAAGTAGCTGCCAAGAAGGCTCCAGCGAAAAAAGCTCCTGCTAAGAAAGCTGCTCCAGCCAAGAAAGCAACTGGCCCCATCAAAGAGAAAATGACAAAGAGTCAGATCCTCAATGATATTGCCACTGCAACTGAGCTGAACCGCAAGCAGGTTGCCGCGGTGATGGATGAGTTGGAATCACTGATTGCTCGCAGTGTCTCAAAACGAGGACTGGGTGAATTTACGATTCCAGGCTTGATGAAAGTTGTTACCGTCAAGAAGCCTGCTCGCAAGGCACGTAAGGGCATCAACCCTTTCACCGGCGAGGAAACCACCTTCAAGGCCAAGCCAGCCAGCATTGCTGTTAAAGTGCGTCCGCTGAAAAAGCTCAAGGAATACGCCTCCTGAGTCTCCGCCGGCCCGTTTTGCGGGCCGGCAAGCCCCCCTCTTAGGCGCCAAGCCTCGTCTCAGCCGCCCCCGCGGCCTATTAGCGTTTATCCTTAAGCAATGTTTACGGTATAATCCGCCTCCTTTTTTGGGGCTTCTGCCCGTGATATTCGTTTGACTTGCTGAAGTAGGGGACGACTATGCCAATTTATGAGTACCGTTGCAGTGCCTGCGAGCACGAGCTAGAAGCCATTCAGAAGATGAGTGACGCCCCGCTGGTGGACTGTCCGAACTGTGAAGAGCCGACCTTGAAGAAGCGTATTTCCGCGGCCGCTTTCAGGCTGAAGGGCAGCGGTTGGTACGAGACCGACTTTAAATCCGGGAACAAAAAGAACCTGGCGAGTGACAGTAGCAAGTCCGAATCGAGCGGCGGTGCCGCGAGCAGTTCTTCCAGCAGTACTGGCAGCGACGCCAGTTAATTCATAGATACAGCAACGGGATATACATAATGCGCAGCGATTATTGCGGCACACTCCGCAAGGACCATATTGATCAGGAAGTTACCCTTTGTGGCTGGGTTGATCGCCGCCGTGACCATGGTGGCGTTATCTTCCTGGATTTGCGGGATCGCGATGGCATTGTTCAGGTCGTATTTGACCCGGATACCGAAGAGCACTTTCAGCGTGCCGACAAGGTGCGCAGCGAATTTGTGCTGCAGGTAAAAGGGCGGGTTCGTGCGCGTACCCCTGCGACAGTCAACCCGAATATGGCGACCGGCGAGATTGAGGTGCTTGGTAAAGAGCTGGTCATTCTCAACAGCGCTGAGACGCCCCCCTTTCAGCTCGATGCACACACGGAAGTCGGTGAGGAAGTTCGGTTGCGCTACCGCTATCTGGACCTGCGTCGCACCGAGATAGCCGATAAGCTGAGGCTGCGCAGCAAAATTACCTCTATTCTGCGTAATTACCTCGACGGTAATGGCTTCCTGGATATTGAAACACCGATTCTGACCCGGGCCACGCCAGAGGGCGCGCGCGATTATCTGGTACCGAGCCGCACTCATGCAGGCAAATTCTTCGCGCTTCCGCAGTCACCCCAGCTCTTCAAGCAGTTGCTGATGGTGGCGGGCATGGACCGCTACTACCAGATTGCGAAGTGTTTCCGTGATGAAGATCTGCGGGCTGACCGACAGCCGGAATTTACCCAGATCGACCTTGAAACCTCGTTTATGGATCAGGACGAGATCATGGCCTTGACCGAGGGCATGATTCGGGAGCTCTTCCAGCAGGTATTGAATGTCGAGCTGGGCGACCTGCCACGCATGAGCTATGCCGAGGCGATGCTCCGCTACGGCAGTGACCGCCCGGATCTGCGTATTCCACTGGAGTTGGTCGACGTCGAAGACCTAATGAAGCAGGTGGATTTCAAGGTTTTCAATGGTCCTGCCAATGACCCCAAGGGCCGTGTTGCGGCACTGAAAGTGACTGGCGGTGCCAAACTGTCACGCAAGGAAATTGACGAGTACACCAAGTTTGTTGGCATCTACGGTGCCAAGGGGCTTGCCTGGATCAAAATCAACGAGCTGGCCAAGGGTGTAGAAGGGCTGCAATCGCCGATCCTCAAATTCATGCCTGACGATATTGTGCTGCAGATGATGGAGCGCCTGGCCGTGGCCGACGGTGACATCGTTTTCTTCGGCGCGGACAAGACAACGGTTGTTAATGAAGCCCTTGGCGCACTGCGGGTGAAAGTTGGTGAAGACCTCGACATGATTGAACGCCAGTGGGCGCCGTTGTGGGTTGTCGACTTCCCGATGTTTGAAGAGGATGGCAGTGGCAACTGGACCTCGCTGCACCACCCCTTCACGGCGCCGACCTGTACCCCGGAAGAGTTGGAAGCCGACCCCAGCGCCGCCTTATCCAAGGCTTACGACTTGGTGCTCAATGGCACCGAGCTGGGTGGCGGTTCTATTCGTATCCACAAAGGCGACATGCAGCAGGCGGTATTCCGCATTCTCGGGATCTCCCAGGAAGAAGCCGACGAGAAGTTTGGCTTCTTGCTGGACGCTCTGAAATACGGTTGCCCGCCTCACGGTGGTCTGGCTTTTGGTCTCGACCGCATTGTGATGCTGATGACCGGCGCTCGCTCCATTCGCGACGTTATCGCCTTCCCGAAAACCCAGACCGCAGCCTGTGTGATGACAGATGCGCCAGGCATCGTGGAGAGCAAGCAGCTGACCGAGCTCAATATCCGGCTGCGCAGCAGCGCTCAGGAAAAAAATCAGGACTGAGGATCCCGGAGAGTCTACTTCATGGCAGGACACAGCAAATGGGCCAATATCAAACACCGCAAGGCGGCCCAGGATGCCAAACGCGGTAAGGTCTTTACCAAGATAATTCGCGAAATTGTTGTCGCGGCCCGATTGGGCGGCGGAGTTCCTGAAGACAACCCGCGGTTGCGCGCCGTTATGGATAAAGCGCTGACCGCGAATATGAAGAAAGACACTATCGAGAAGGCTATCGCCCGCGGGACCGGTGATGGTGATGACGGTAACTACGAAGAAGTGACCTATGAGGGTTACGGTTCGGGCGGTGTAGCGGTTCTGGTTGAGTGCATGACCGATAACCGCAATCGTACGGTTGCCGAGATCCGCCATGCATTTAGCAAGCGCGGTGGCAACTTGGGTACCGACGGTTCGGTTGCCTATCTCTTCAGCCGCGTTGGCCAGATTAGCTTTGAGCCCGGCGTCGATGAAGATGCGCTGATGGAAGTGGCGTTGGAAGCGGGCGCAGACGATCTGGTCAGTAATGATGACGGCTCTATCGATGTGCTAACGCCCTGGGAAGAATTTACCCGGATTAAGCGTGAGCTTGAATCCGCGGGCTTCGAAGCAGTTGCTGCGGAGGTGACCATGCTGCCTTCAACGACCGTTGAGCTCGATCAGGGTGGTGCAGAAACTGTACTCGGGCTGATCGATATGCTCGAAGATCTCGACGACGTTCAGAACGTCTACACCAATGCCGATATCCCCCAAGCGGTGCTGGAAGCGCTTTCCTGATACACTGCCAAGCTGATAATACGGCGCCGCACCGGCGGCACCCACAACGGCTTTCTCGGCGGGTATGAGCATAATTCTGGGGATAGATCCCGGCTCGGTAAAAACAGGTTTTGGCCTGATACACTGCGATGGCAGTAAGCACCGCTATATCAGTAGTGGTGTTATTCGTCTGCCTGCAGGTCCTCTGCCGGCGCGCCTGAAAGTCATTTTCGATTGTATTTCTACGCTGATAGAAGAGCACAGCCCCGACCAAGTTGCTGTAGAAGAAGTCTTTATGGCAAAAAGCGCTGGTTCTGCGCTGAAGTTGGGGCAGGCACGCGGCGCGGCGGTAACAGCTTGTGTTAGCCGAGGTCTGCCAGTGGCAGAATATACGGCTAGGCAGATAAAAAAATCCGTGGTCGGCACTGGCGCGGCCGATAAGGAGCAGGTGCAGCATATGGTTAAAACCCTGCTTAAGTTGCCGGCCATGCCGCAGGAAGATGCGGCCGATGCGCTTGCCACGGCGTTGTGCCACGCCCATAGCCTGCAAAGTCTCGGTAATCTCAATCAACCGACCGTTAGAGGTCGAATGCGCAGGGGGCGCTTGTCGTAATGATTGGACGAATTCGCGGTGAGCTGATTGAAAAGCGCGCCCCGGAAATCCTGGTGGACTGTGGTGGTGTCGGATACGAAATACTGGTGCCGATGACAACGCTGTATCAATTGCCGGCAACAGGTGCGCAGGTGATCCTGTTGACCCACTTTGTGGTGCGCGAAGACGCCCAGCAATTGTATGGTTTTATCGATGAGCAGACTCGATCCCTGTTCCGGGATTTGATAAAAGTGAACGGGGTGGGGCCGAAATTGGCGCTTACTGTTCTCTCTGGCGTTGATGTGAGCGAATTTGTGGCTCTGGTTCTGGCAGGTGACAGCGCTGCACTGGTGAAACTGCCCGGTGTGGGTAAGAAGACGGCCGAGCGGCTGGTCATCGAAATGCGTGACCGGCTCAAAGATTACGAAACGCCAAGCGTGGGTGTGACACCAACCGCCCGCAAGGCGGATGCTGGCAGCGAGGCCGAAGAGGCGCTGATTGCGTTGGGCTATAAACCTCAGGAGGCGACGCGGGCGATTGCCAGTGTCGCTGCAGATGATATGTCGGTCGAAGACATTATCCGGCAGGCCCTGAAGGCCATGATCAGCAAGTAGACAGCGCGAGGCTGAGCACATAACCATGATAGAAACTGACAGGCTGATTGCGGCGGAAAAGACTGACCCGCTTGAGGAAAATCAGGATCGCGCTATCCGCCCGAAAACGCTTGCGGATTACGTGGGGCAGGAAGCTGTGCGCGAGCAGATGGATATCTTTGTCAGCGCCGCCCGCAATCGCAACGAGCCTTTGGATCACACGCTGATTTTTGGGCCGCCCGGATTGGGCAAGACAACGCTGGCGG
>JBFKDP010000305.1:0-4951 GCA_041619575.1 Litorivivens sp. | reverse complement strand
TGGGCTAGAATCGGAGAGCCTTTTACAGCGTTCTTTTTGTCGTCGTAGTACTCAAACCAAGGTAGTCCGGCTTTGCTATAGTCCTTGGCGGTCGGAGGTTTGCGCGGAAGACAGTGGCCTGTTGCTTGATTCCATTGTTCAGAGTTCAAGACGTGAACAAAGCAGCGGCTTGTGTTTTCGGTATCCCATGCATCGATGCCATAATCGTCGTCGTAAATTTCCTGTTGCATCAATCCACCAGGTGCAAATCCCATGGATTCACATTCGGCAGGAATTGAGGCGCGAGAGTAGAACATCTGAAGTTCTTCGATTTCCGCGGATCGTTGGCGTTGGAGTTCCTCGTAGTAAGAGCCCTTCATAGGAAAGGCGATGATCTGCAGGCCTCCGAAATCCGACGCACCAGTAATTTGTTCTTCTGCCGTGTATCCATCACCTAGTTGCATGGCTACAAATTGGCGTACTAGCCCTTCATCAACGCAGAATCCGTCCAACCAAGGTTGATCGGGTAGTACCACGTAATCCTGAGTTTCAGAGCTAAGTGTTTCAGACCAAGGTTCGCCTGTAATAGCGTTTATTTTCCCTGCGGCGATCTTGAGGGCGAAGGGATAGCCTCCCAGGCGCTTAGGGAAATTCAGCCACATTGCCTCTGATTGGTACATGGGGAGCATTACTCCGCCTCTGTTGGCCACAGTCTGGGAAACGTTGTCGGCATGATCTTCCACATGTTCTAGGTGAAAATTGCCTAGCCCGGGAGGGAGAGGGTATGCGCTATTGTCATCGGGTATGCGTAGTGTGCGCTGGAAATTGACTCTGCATACGGCGTCTTCATGCACTTCGGGAAAGCGGAAAACCAAGTGGTTGTCTTTTAGCTCAATCATTGTAGTTACCTCACCAGTCACCGTCTCTTACTTCCCGGACAACGCTTAGAATCGCGTGGTCAGGGGCCTTCTTGAGCTGCCGGAGCAAGTCTGCGAAGAGCTTTGGTCTCTGGAGGATGATGGCTTGTAGATCGCTTGATAGTTTTCCGGCCATGGCTAGCAGAACGTCTGCATCCTCGTTTAACGCCTCGGCTATCTTTACGATGGTTGCTTCGGAGGGAGGGGCAAAGACTCCTCGCTCAATTTTCGAAAGATATGCCGGCTCGATGCCTACTCGCCCCGCTACTTGTCGGAGTGAGAATGAGCGATCCTCCTCTTGTAGACGAAGGCGTGCCTCTCTTATGTAATCGCCAAAATGTTGCATGTGTAATATATACTACACGCTTAGGTGGAATGCCAAAATAATTTTCATGTCGAAGCGCGTGATGGATCTATCTTGCTGAAAATTATAGGAATAACTCAAGCCTATCCAGCCTCTGCGGTTCGTTTAGCGAAAAGCACCGCAATGTGCGCAAAATCTTGATTTAGGTGTACGAATAAGATGCCCACACCTTGTGCAAGGTGGGCCATAGTCTTTCAGTCGATGGTGGTAAATGACGTGGCGAAGGATACCTGGGGCACTCGTCATTGCTTCAAACACTCGACTTGCAGGGGTGTCGAAGCTTGGGTGTCCCTTGCCAAGTCTCATGACCTCATCGAGTGACGTAGAGAGAATATCCTCAATATTTTCCCATTCGTCTTCATATAGGAATGGCAGATGCTTGTTGCATCGCCAGCAATAATGAAATTCCATGAGGGGCGCTTGTAGATCGATTAGTGTGGCGGATATTTCAAAAGCAGGTTTTCTTCAACTGATTCGTTCAGAAGATCGTGCGTAATATCAGCTATCTCCTGACGTAACTCTAGCGAGGCCAGCCAGTGCTGCGGAATCGATTCAATTCCGTAAAGCGCACCGGCAATATGGCCTGCGATTAAGCCGGTAGAGTCACTATCGCCACTGTGGTTTACCGCGATCGTAATGGCGCTTTCAAACGAATCGCTGATTAGCGCGGCGTAAAGACCAATCGCTAGCGCTTCTTCGGCAACCCAGCCTTCGCCCAGTTTGCTTATAGCCTCGCGGTGTGAACGTTCACTGCTTGCCAATGAAATGGCCAGTTGAACGGCCTCAAGAGTTTCTTCGGAGTCCGGCCTTTTAGTCAGCAATGTATTTGCTGTATTGATTGCCACATCCAGTGGGTGATCGTCGAAAAGTGCTGTTAGTAATGCGGCCAAGTAGCCACCTGGTAGCTGTCCAGTGGGATGACCGTGGGTCAATGCACACAACTCGGACGCCAGGTCAAAAGCCCAATCAGCTTTCTCGCCATCTACCCAGCGATGGGCCGCTAGTGCAACCGGCGCAATACGCATAATGCCGCCACATCCCTTGCTATTGTTTTCTGCCCTTTCTCCGAAAAGCTGCATCGACTTCAGGGCTGAAAGGCAGGTTTGTCCGGGCGCTCGTCGGTTGTGTAAGTCGGCTACTTGGTATAGCCATCCATCCAACGTTGGTTCAATAACATGATTGGTTTCTCCTTGCGTGTATAACCAGCGCAGGTAGGCATGGGATACGACAGACGGGATGTCGCAAATCCCCTTGCTTGACTGTCTAGCATGCGCACGTAACAACCCTTCAGCTGTGAATAACATCATTTGGGTGTCATCTGTGATTGCACCGACCCTCCCGTAGGCGAGAACCATTTCAGTAAGGCCTTCGGTACCAAAGGTGTCCTTAATTTCATTCCAGGATAGAAACTCGATCGGCGCGCCCATGGCATCGCCGACTGCGCCACCAAGCAGACAGCCCAAATACTTGCTGGCTATAGGTACAATATTCTCGCGCTTCATGGCCTTCAATCTCCGACGACCGGGAAGCAGGGATCACCCCATAGTTCATTGGGGTTTTCCATCATCAATTCGATGATGATAGGTACCAGACTCTGCATCATGCTGACGCAGTCTTTTAGTTGGGCGCGGTTTACAGAGCCTTGCCATGTCGCGCCGCCGTGAACCAACTGATTTCTGAGCGTGTAGATTCGACTGAGTATTATGCTGATGACCTTGCTTGTTTCGCCCTTCGATAGAGCTCTGTTCGCTACGTGGTTGGCATTTTGGAACTGATTTTTCCAGTTGTCCTCAGAAATTCGCAAATTCTGAAAGTCCCAGAAAGGTGCGAAAATATATTTGTTTTGTAGAAGTACGCGGATTGCGCCAGAAAACTCTTGCCAGATCAGGTGTTCAAGGCGCTTGTCGTGGTCGAGCTCGCACAATTTTTGGACAAACCTGCCGAACGCAACCTGTTCATTGTCACGATATTTATTGTCTATCTCCGTTGCGTAGGCAGCGTTGAAAGCGATCCAAATAAAGATAAATTTACCATCAGTATCATCAGATGACTCAGCGGCGTTGAGCCAGCTGAGTGATCGGTGAATCCTGAGTCGCAGGTTGATGTGTTGTGAATCTCGAACTTGCCTGTGGCGCTCCTTTAGTTCCTGGTACATGCTTCTCTCCTTCGAAGGTAAAGTATTACAGGTCGTATGCCTCGGCAGCGGCTTTAAGTTCTTTGCCTATATCTTTGGCAAGTGATTTTGGTGACTCTATTCGTATGCCGCTGCCCTGAGACAAGATCCACCACCGTAGCTGCCAAGTATCAACTACCGTAGCGGTCACGACAGTGTGGTTTCCTTTTGTGGCTATTGTTTGATCATCACTCAAAGGTGTTTCGCTGAGTATTCTGGCTAGCCAAGGCGCTACGGTCGATTTCAGACGGATTGGTTTGCTGTCTGCTGACAGAAACTGGGTTGTACCACGATCAATATATTCATCAAGTGAGAAGAGGTCTGGCCTTGTGATTTCCTCTTCAAGAGCCTTTGCTGACGACATGCGATGAAGCGCATATAGGCGTTGGTCGTCAAAATTGAAAGCGGTGGCGACGAGATATTGCACGCTGCCGCGTGAGATCAGCCCCAGCGGATGGAGGATCATGTTCTTATTGTCTTCCGAGCCCATGCTTAGATACCGAATCTCTAGCTGGCGCTCGCTTAGTAGTGCTTCGTGCACCTCATTTAGTACGTCCTCGTTCACGTTTGGTGGAATAAGGTTTTGGTAGGCAGGTACAGCACGCACTTTGTCAGCCCATCGCGCGTGAGAATTTTTTGACGACAGAGCAGCGAGTTTTTTTCTCGCTTGCTTGAAACGGGGAAGGAATGTGGACTGCACTGATATCGGTAGAAGTGGCGTTAGGATTTCTTCTATCAGTTTGGTCGACAATGCTTCGGCAACTGACATTCCAGGTAAGTCTATACTGGCGTTTTTCGCCCAGCGCCATCCGTAGGGGGTACCCGCTGCGTTGCAATCGATTGGGAAGCACATTTCGAGGTCTTGCAGGTCACGTTCAACCTGACGCTTGCTGACTTTGAATCCCGCGTCACCAAGCTGAGCAGCTAATTCTTTAGCGGTGATACCAGCCCCAGTCGTAGGAAGAAGCTTCATCAGTTCCCATTGGCGACTAACAGTTTCACGCGTGGTTTTGGCAGGCATCGAGGATTCTCACTTATAGGTATTTTTCGAGATTAAGTGTAGTGCACGGCCGCGTCAAATTGCGTCGCGGTTACGCTTTTGGCTACTGGTTTCAGCCTGCACTCCGGGCGATAGTATCTGTCATGGCTGAGATTGAAGAATTAGGCGAATCAAAGGAGTGAATTAGTATGAATTCGGCGTCAGATATCAGTGTTATTGCTATTCCGATGAATCTGAAATGGTATGAGGAGAGAGGCCGTCTCGGATTCTCCATCAAGCACTTTTGCCATAAGATAGAAACAGAATTAGGATCACTATCAGCGGCTTCCATTAAATCGCTAGGCTTTCTTTACACATTTGGCGTTAGTGATAAAAAGCTCTTTGAGCGATTGTTTGAATTCGAAGCGAACAACAATACATCGGCGCGGATGGAATTCGTATCCAGCCCGAATGCGCTGCGTGCGTTGATTTCCCATGAGCTGCTTCTTGCAGGTGATCAGGCGCCGACCAATGCTGTA